>CAYRJT010000082.1:0-9145 GCA_964424675.1 uncultured Lachnospiraceae bacterium | reverse complement strand
GGATCATCTCCTCAGGAGACATATGCTGTATCATCGAAAAGAAGATGGTAATCACTTCAATATTCAGCTCCATCGCACGGCTGATGGCCCCGGCAAGATACTGCATCGTGATCTCGTCGATTGCCTGCGTCTTCGTATTCAGGGAAATGATCAGCGCCGCGCGTCCTGCCTGCTTGGAGGAAAGTGCTGCCGCAATCGTATTTGGCACGTAATTCAGTGCATGAATAGAGTCCCGCACCTTCTTCTTAGTTGCCTCACTCACATATGGGTAGTTATTCAAAACCTTTGAAACTGTAGAGATTGCCACACCGGCATGCTCCGCCACATCCTTGATTGAAACCATATTTGTCCTCCCTGCTTCCTACATATATTGTAAATATAATTCATTAAAATCATCTTCCATAGACAAGGGAAAATCTTCTGCGGCTGTAGTGATTCTTTCTTCTCGTGCCGCTGCATCAGCCTCTGTCAATTCTATAGTAGCTCCCTGCAAAGATGTATTTCCAACCGCTGTAATCTTGTCACGAAGTTCTTCCGGGAACAGACCCACGCAAACTGCACTCTCTATGTTTATATGCTGACCAAGTCCTCCTGCCAGATAAACATGTTTGATCTCATCACAGGCAACTCCATAACGATTCATCAAGATTTCAATTCCTGCTCGGATAGCTGCCTTAGCCATCTGGAATTCGCGGACATCCTTCTGAGTCAGATAAAGGGCTTTCCCTGATGCTGTTTCCCCAAGCAGATATCCCTTTTCAAAATAGCAATCCTCAAATAAGCCTGTATCATCAATGATTCCGGCATTTAGCAGTTCACTGACCGCATCAGTCAGTCCGGAACCGCAGATACCAACAGGAGCCTGCGCATTGATTGTCTGAAGCTCACATATGCCATCCCTGATCTTCACTCCACAGATTGCACCTGTGATACCGCCCGTTCCGCAGCTGATATTGCCACCCTCAAAAGCTGGACCTGCCGCCGTCGAGGTACAAAGAATTCTGTTCTGATTCCCAATTGCCATCTCTCCATTCGTTCCAAGATCCACAAAGAGCGCAATCTCTTCCGTCTGATCAAATCCACATGCCATCAGACCTGCCACGATGTCACCACCGATGTAAGTGGAGATACCCGGAAGAATCGTCCCCTCCACATTGAATCCCGTATCATTTGGTTCTGAGGCTCCCAGCTCTTTCTGTCCCTGTTCTGATGTAATCTCAATTTGTCCTGATTTACTCTCTGATTGTTTCATCTGATACTTGAAACGTTCTAACGTCACAGGCGTAAACGGATACACCCCCAGCGTCTCACAGGATAATTGCCGCAGCAGATGAATCATGGTTGTATTTCCCGCAATCACAAGTTTCTGCAGCTGCTCCTCCAGAATATGATTCTTCTCAAGCAGCGTATGGATGCCCTGCTGCAGGTCATTGCAGACCATTTTTTGCAGCTGCTCTCCCTTACCGTGATTAGCTGCATTGATTCTGCGAATCACATCTGCGCCGTACAGTCTCTGGCTGTTGAGTGCCGTATAGGAATCCATGACTTTCATAGTCCCCAGCTCTATAAGCTGCATGGCAATCGTGGTTGTACCGATGTCAATTGCGATACCGTATTCGGTTATGTTACTAAAAATACTATTACTGACTGTGTTTAACACCTGCTATTCTCCTTCATAAGCCAGTCAACCACATTGACCACCCTGATTCCTTCATAATTTCCCAGTGAATACCGATCAAGTGTCAGAACGACCTTCTCATAATTATCCCGGATCATTTGTAAAGATCTCATTTCTCTCTTAAAAACATCCGCTGACGTCATATCTGCAGTCACCTGATAGTAAATGATCTCATCATTCTTGCGGGCAACGAAAGCCACTTCCACATCATCAAGCTTCCCGACATTCACGCGATATCCTCTTCTGCGCAGCTCAAAATATACCACATTTTCAATGGAGCATCCAAGATCATAGCTGCTCTTTGGCAATATATACCTTCGCAGCCCTAAATCCACGATATACCACTTACAGTTTCCCTTTAATAATTCTTTTCCGTCTACATCAAATCTGTTCACCTGATAGAAAATAAATGCCTGAGATAATGCATCCATATAATCACTGATTGTATTGGGCGATACCTTTCTGCCTAACGATGTAATATATCCTGATACATTGCTGACAGAAATCAGAGATGCGCTGGTACTTGCAAGATACCTTGCTATATTTTTTAATAATACAATGTCAGTCACTTTTCTTTTATTTGGATCAGTTTCATTTCTGCTTTGGCGTTGTTCAATGTCTTTGATTAACACAGTATGATAGATCCCTTCAAGATAAGTATCGATTTGCTCACTTTCTCCAATGATTCCAGTTATAAATGGCAGTCCGCCTGTCTTCAGATAGGATGAAAAAGCCTCTTCTCCCTGCATTCCTGTCATAACTGAATACTCTTTGAATGAAAATGGAAGCATGGATATCTCTACATATCGCCCTGATAAATAGGTTGCAAGATCACCGGAAAGCATATATGCATTCGAGCCTGTAATATATAAATCTGTATAGTCGGCTACATATAAACTGTCAACTGCCTTTTCATATTCTGTAACCTTCTGAACCTCATCCAAAAAAATGTAGGTCATCTCATCCTGATTCAACTGTCCGGTGATATACTCATTTAATTTCCGGTAATCCAAAAGCTCCTCATATTCCATTTTTTCAAAGTTAATGCGAATGATTCTGCTTTCATCTACACCATGACTGATCAAATAATTCGCGTACTGCTCCAACAATGTAGATTTCCCGCATCTTCTCATTCCTGTCACAACCTTGATGACATTTTTATCTTTCCAGTCAAGTAGCTTATCTAAGTACTCCTGTCTGATGATTTCCATCATACAATCACCTTCCTGTTTTCCTGAATCATATCTTTTCTTAATTATATAATTATATTTTCCTAAATGCAATAAAATAATTCCGAAATCGGAATTATTTTATATTATATTTTGTAATGCATCCGATTTCGGATGTGCATTATTGTGCATATTGTCTGACAAGCTCTTCCTTTTCAAATAGCACACAGCCACCGGCATGTTCCTCGAGTAATGCACCCTCAGATTGCAGACGTAGGAAGAGTGGTGAATGCAGTGCTTCACGCAGCGGCACTTCCTTCAGACTTGTGTCCGAGTATGGAGAGAATGGGCATGGCTCAGCGTCTCCCGGAGCAAGCTCTCTTGTTCTGTGATCCACCGGAACATACTCTACATAGAATACCAGCTTACATTCCTTTTGATACAGACCGTCTAAAAATGTCTCAGAAAATACCTCGGACAGATTTTCGGTTGTGACTGTGACTGACACGCCATAGAAAATCCCGCTTTCATGCAGTTTCTCCATAGTATCCATCAATTTCTGGTAAATACCCTCACCACGTCTTCTGTCGGTCCCCGTTTGGTTTCCCTCAATACTGATGACCGGCAGTAGGTTGCGGTTCTTCCGAAATAACTTCAGGTAGTCCTCTCCAATTATCGTTCCGTTCGTGAAAATAGGGAATATAATCTCCTGAATACCGGCAGCTTCCTTCATCACATCCATACGCAGTAGTGGTTCTCCACCTGCAAGCAATACGAAGCCGATTCCAAGCTCCTTCGCCTGCTGGAAAATAGTACCCCACTCTGTCCCCTTCAGCTGGTCAGCTGCCGCAGCATCATGGCAGGCATGATTGGCGCGTGCATAACAGCCTTGGCAGTGCAGGTTACAGCTGCTCGTAATACTGCTGATCAGAAACGGGGGAATGTGTTCCCCCTTTGCTTCCGCGCCCTGACGTAAGCTTCTTGCCTTCCTGCCTGCGACAGCATACTTTGCTAAAAACAGACTCTCCTCCGGATTCGTCAATGTTGCTTTCATGGCATTCTTTATGATATTCTCTACTCCGTTGCTTAAATATCCTTCTAAATTAAATTCGTTCTTCATTTGTAAAGTCCTTTCTATCAATACGCTTTTATCCGTTTCTTTCTGCTCATTTCATTTGCTTCTATATCTGTGCTGTTCTTTCAGGCATATCATGCAAAATACGCAAGCGTAAATACTCTCACATGCTCTTTTAGCTGCTCTACAGCCTCCGCTTCTCGCTCCGGCTGTCTGTCATACATTGTTAACAGTAGGAAAATAGGAGCATAGAATTGAATGGCCATCGTTCGTGCAGGATAATCTCTTATAGCACCCTGACTACGCATTTCTTCAAAAATCTGAGTTGTATACCCAACAACACTGTCAAAGAAAATCTGTTGATAAGCATTATCTGCATCACCATTCTGAAATTGTTCCATTGTCAGCATACGGCGAAATCTGGCTCCCTCTTCATCCTTCAGCCAGAACAGAAATACATTTAACGTCCACTCACGAATCGTTACCATATCGCTTTCGGCATAACGTTTTGCTGCAATATCAACACTCTCGGCAAGTCCGGCTCCCGGCAGATGAATCTCATTCATTTTCTCCATGTAATACCCATCCATCCAGACAAGCAAACTGTCAAAAATATCTCTCTTATTTTTATAATGTCGATATAGTGCACTTTCCTTGATTCCGACTGCTGCCGCAATCTCTCTTACTCCGACTGCTTCAAAGCCCTTTTCCGAAAAAAGCTTCAAAGCCTCTATCCGTATCAGTTCCTTCGTATTTCTTCTTGGCATCTGTTTCACTCCCTGATGATTATTTTGTTAACAACTGTTCACAATTGCATTATAGTTAACGCCTGTTAACAAGTCAAGTGACAATTATCACAAAAAAACACAGAGCCCGTTACTGCATAGACTCTGTGTCCATTATATCTGCAAGATTTTCAAATCCTGTTGCTAAATCACTTTGTGTTCTCTCAAAAGTTTCTCAATCTCTGTGCCTTCGATTTTTTTCAAAACTTCCTTTACCGCAATCTTTTGTTTCATATCAAGCTTCATATCAGTGAGCTTCTTACCATCACGCAGTTCAACAGTGGAGTTCAATAGATCCCGAACATCATATACACTGCCCCAGACCTCCGGTACACCACGGTCTACATTCAAAAGCGTGTAAACAGCCTCCATGGCAGTTCGAATTGAATACTCTGTCGTAAAGACTGTGTCTCTCGGTGTCTCAGCAAAATTACCAATGAAAGCAAAATTGACGGAACCCTCCGGAACGACATCTGGACGATCACCAGCTTCACGCGGCTGGAAATAAGCACTTGCAAACGGCATCATAACCGGAACTGTGTTAGCACTGTTCACTGCCATATCATGAATCTGATCTGTCGGCACGCCAAGATGATAGAGCCACTCTTCACAGATTTCGATGCCTGTACAATCACGCATTGCTTTCTTCACATAATCACCGGGGCAATCCGAGAACATCCCATAAATCCATACGAGTACCTGACCCTTCGGCTGATTTCTGTACTGTGGCTGACGATTGATTGTCCAACTCAGCAGCCAGCCTGAATCCTTAACTGTTACAATGCCGCCTGTTACAACACCACCGGATAAGGGATCACGTTTGCAGATTTTCTGAATATACGGCAGTATCTTCTCATCCAGAGTATTGATGGTTGCACTGACCCAGTTGCTGTCCTCCGGGTCCATACAGAATTTATCAGGACGACCAAATGCCGGATCCTGTGCTGCGATTCTTCTCCATAAATCAAAAGTTCCGCCCTCATGGATTTCACCATCCATACCGGTTGCCTCCGTCTGGCTACCATAAGTAGAATTCTCAACATTACTGCCATTGGTACAGAACACCAGATCGTCCTCAGTTAAATCTATATTTTCTACCTGATGATCGTGCTCTAATTGAATTCTCTTTGCCAGCTTCTTTTTTCCTTGAATATCAAAAATAATATTCATGACCTTAGTATTATAGTGAAACTGTACGCCATGCTCCTGCAGATATTTTACCATTGGTAGAACCATGGATTCATACTGGTTATACTTAGTAAAACGCAAAGCCGTGAAGTCCGGCAGACCTCCAATATGATGAATGTATCTCTGCATATAACGCTTCATTTCAAGTGCACTCTGATCATCCTTAAAGGCAAACATCGTTCTCCAATACAGCCAGAAATGACTGCTGAATACCTCGTCGTCAAAGATTTCCGTCATCTTTACATTTTCCAGTTTCTCATCCGGAGTCATGAAAAGCTTCATGATTTCCATGCTGGCTTTGTCGGAGAGGGCAAATTTCTTATCAGTATGTGCATCCTCACCACATTTCTCAGTCGCACGGCACAGTGAGAAGTTTGGATCCTTTTTATTTAACCAGTAATACTCATCAAGTATACTGACACCCTCTGTTTCTATGGACGGAATGGAACGGAACAAATCCCACATACATTCAAAATGATTGTCCATCTCTCGTCCGCCACGCATGACATAACCGACTCTTGAGAACTGATCTCCATCCAGTGCACCACCCGGAATCGGATTCTTCTCAATTACATGAATATGTGAACCCGGCATCTGTGCATCTCTTATCAGAAAACAGGCTGCTGACAGAGAAGCCAGACCGCTTCCAATCAGATATGCTGACTTGTGATCAACGCCCTCCGGTTTCTCGGGACGGGCAAATGCTTCATAATTTCCACTTGAATAATACATAGTAAAACCTCCTTTTCAAATCTGGTAAATGGTTTGTTGATGGTTTCATTATAAAAGTATCCTAATGTACTGAAAATAAACAAAAAAACCGCCATGATAAAAATTTTATCATAACGGCCAATTTGTATAGTTTTTAGTAATTACATTTTTCACATGCTTCCAACGCCCGCGTGAAGTTGCCATGCATTACCATTGACAGACGGCTGATGATGACTGCCGGATCTTCCTTCATATCTCCCTTAATCCAGTCAAGCATCAGTCCAACAAAGGCGTATTTATAGTAATTTGCGATAAAGTTCCTGTCCTCCTCGCTGACTTCTATATCCTGAGCTTTTTCATTCAGTACATTAATCAGCAGATTGTAAGTCACCTTGAACAGATAGAGTTCAATCTGTTCCCGACTGACCGACCGGTAAACATTCATGATAAATGGTTTATTGGCTTTCACCGCCTCAAATATCTGTAAGAAGCCCTCCTGCCATGTATCATATGTTTTCTTGCCCGCCAGCGCCTTTGCTGCGTCTTCCTCACAAGACCACTCAATCAAATCATAGATATCCTTAAAGTGATAGTAGAAGGTCATGCGGTTAATACCACAGTCCTCTGCAATATCACTGATTGTAATTTTATCAAGCGGCTTTTGTAACAGCAGATTCTTCAAGGACGCTTCAAGCGCACGTTTTGTTGTTTGAGACATAAATGAACTCCTTCTTCTCCCTATAAAATATCAATTACCAGTGCAACCTTTTATTTACTTGTCATCATATTGATAACGGCAGGCGAGGATATATACATTATGATCATCTATCTTGTAGATCAGCCTATCCTTGTCATTGATTCTCCTGCTCCAAAAGCCTGCCATATTTCCGGATAACGGTTCCGGCTTACCTATCCCTTCATTTCCATTATGACTGATATCACGAATCAGCTGATTGATTTTCTTAAGAGTCTTCCTGTCTTCTGTCTTCCAGTAAGTGTAATCCTGCCATCCGTTATCTGTGAAAACCTTATTCATATGCACGATCCTCATCCAGATTATGCGCGGAATGATTGCCCTTTTCCAGTTGTGTCTTGGATTCCATCAGCCAGTCATAATTGGCCTTGTTTCCCATAACATAAATGTTTTCCATCATATTATTATAGGATTCCTCTGAAAGCATAACCACATTTTTATTGTCCTTTCTTGTAACAATCACTGTTTCATAATCATCTGTCACTCGATCCATATAGGTTTTCATATTATCACGAAGATTTGTATAATTAACTGCTAACATATCATTTTCCTCCAATCAAGTACAGTTTTCTGTACTTTTAATATATCGTACGGTTTTCCGTACGTCAACACATTGATACGATATATGATATGCAGTCTTCATCTTCTTCACAAATCTCTATCGATCCGAATACACAATAGTCTCCGTATACAGCTCCTGCTGGTAGACATCATAGAGAACGCCCCACAGCATAACATTTTCATCGCTGATATCCGTGTAGCCCACCTGCAGCGCATCCTGGCTCTCCACTGTGATATTGTCCTGCATGTAAGTATCTACATAATTGCAGTCCTCATCATAATAATCATACAGGAACGCAATCCTGTCGCCCTGCTTCAGCGTCCGAAGTCCCTTCTCCTGCGTCAGGGTCTGGTCATTGACGATACGATAGCCCTTGACAAAGCCCTTCAGTTCAAATTCATCAGATGCTGCAATCTCATCCGTCAGCGGTTCCCATTCCAGCACAAGCTCTATCATCTGCGTATCATTCAGAACTGCATTCACCGTTCCTGAAAAAATCGTTCCTCGTAAATCCTCATAGACCTGATTTGCATAAAATGCCACCGGAATATCATCAATACTTGCCCACGTTCCATCATAATCGACCAGCAGGTCACCCTCCTCGGACTCCCCTGCCACATTGTCATAGCCCAGATCCAGATAGCCGTCCTCGAATTCCATCATGAGGGCAATCTGCGTATCCGTAATCTGCTCCCACTCCTCATCAGACAGCTGCAGTACGAATCCCTCATCCGTTTCCTCCAGATACAGCTCCTCATAATCATTGCCGTAATCAAATTCTCCCTGCGTGTCCTCATACCAGTCCTCTGAAGAATAATCATGACTCTCGGACTCGACCGGTGCCTGAACTGCGCCTTCTCCATGAGCAGCTCCCGCCATAATACTCAGGAAATAATCATAGAATGGAATCGGTACATCAAAATGAATCTCCTGCAGTACCTGCTCCGTATCGCTGTAATAATCCAACTCCCGGTATGGAAAATACATTGCCAGACCATTAGAGCCCTTCAGCGAACTGTTATTTCTATATTTGACACAGCTTTGAATGGCCGAAATTGTCTCTTCCTTACCGGATATATTCTCAGTACGCCGAACCATATCCAGAATGTCAATCTGGTCGCTTTCACAGTCGCTGTACTCACGTGCCTTGCTTCTTGCCATGGACACCATGGTAAATGCCTTATTATCTGCCTTAATCTGCTCGCCTGCATCTATCAGGAAAT
>CAYRJT010000081.1:0-9181 GCA_964424675.1 uncultured Lachnospiraceae bacterium | reverse complement strand
GGAAATCAATAATCCTGTACTTTCCGCCAAATGATACCGCCGGTTTAGCAACCTTCGATGTCAGAACACCCAGCCTGCTGCCTTGTCCTCCTGCCAGCAGCATCGCTATCATTTCCTTTTTAATCATGCTATCACCTCTGAACTATTTTTTTGTGTATTGCACTACATTAGTATAACATACTTTCCTCGTAAGGTGAACAATTATTACAATAATTTGTCCCTTTTTTGTTCATTTTGTTACAATTTAACCATTTATGGTATATTTATGCATACATTTTGAAGTTTATCGTTTTTCTTTTTCTGTTGTTTTTTTCTGCGGAATGGTATACTGTATTTTATGAGCAGAAATCAGGAATTTTAATATATTAAATATAGAAACGAAAGGAACCTATTTATGTATCAGATTAACTTTAAACAGCCTGTTCATATACACTTTATCGGTATTGGCGGCATCAGCATGAGCGGCCTTGCTGAGATTCTCCTGCGTGAGGGTTTTCAGATTTCCGGCTCGGATAATAAGCAGTCTGAGCTGACTGAGCATCTAGAAAAAGAAGGGGCTAAGATATATTATGGACAAAGAGCCTCAAATATTCAGGACAATTTGGATCTGGTCGTCTATACCGCAGCAATTCATGCAGACAACCCAGAATATGCCGAGGTCATCCGGCGAGAGCTTCCTACACTGACCCGTGCTGAACTTCTGGGACAGATCATGAAGAACTATGGTACCCCTATCGCGGTCTCAGGAACTCATGGTAAAACAACCACCACTTCTATGATTTCACAGATACTATTGGAGGCAGATACAGATCCTACGCTTTCCGTAGGAGGAATCTTAAAAGCAATCAACGGCAATTTCAGGATCGGTCAGTCAGATCTGTTCGTAACGGAGGCCTGCGAATACACCAATAGCTTTTTAAGCTTTTTCCCTAAAATCGGAATTATATTAAATATAGAAGAAGATCATCTGGACTTCTTCAAAGACATCCATGATATACGCCATTCATTTCATGAATTTGCCAAGCTTCTTCCTGATGACGGAACTCTGATCATCAATGCAGACATCGACCATTATGAAGAAATTGCCGCAGGTCTGTCATGCAGGGTTATCACCTTTGCACTTCATAAGGAAGCAGACTATACGGCTTCCAATATCATATACCACGAGGATGCCTGCCCGACCTTTGAGCTACGCAGAAACGGTAATCTGGCCGATACAGTTTCACTACATGTACCTGGAGAGCACAATGTTGCAAATGCGCTGGCCGCAATTGCTCTTGCAGATCTCTTATCTGTTGATGCATTGATCGTGAAAAAAGCACTGATGACTTTTTCCGGAACTGACAGAAGATTTGAGTACAAGGGTGAAATCGGCGGTGTGACCATCATAGATGACTATGCTCACCATCCCACAGAGATCAAAGCCACCCTGTCAGCAGTGAAAAATTATCCTCATCGAACTGCATGGTGTGTCTTCCAGCCTCATACTTATACCCGTACCAAATCATTTCTGCAGGATTTTGCAGATGCCCTGACACTGGCTGATAAGGTTGTTCTGGCTGATATCTATGCCTCCAGAGAAACAGATACTTTAGGGATCAGTTCCCTGGATCTGCAGCAGGAAATTCAAAAAAGAGGAACCGATGCATACTATTTCTCCTCTTTTGATGAAATTGAAAATTTTTTATTGGAAAATTGTATTCACGGTGATCTGTTGATAACTATGGGTGCCGGAGATATCGTTAAAGTCGGCGAAAGCCTGCTTGGTCAATAGATTGTCCACATTATCCACATGGTTTTTTTGATAAAGTTCAAAAATCCATGTGGATTTTAAATTTACATAATCATTTACCCTCTTTTTAAACTTATCACCAACCACAGGGCTTTTGTCCAAAATCATAATTTTATGATTACTTTTTGTCCACATTATCCACAACATCCACAATTCTTGAAAGCCGCATATTTACTGGATTTCCCGGCAAAATAAGTGTTTCATTTTCTAATGTGATGTGCTATAATTCATTTTGCTCGGGTAAGACCCGGCATGCTTTTGAGAGGGCTTCCGGTTATGAGATTTCGTTTTTCATAATACGAATAACAGAACAGGTGAGATCATGGGTGAGATAACGCTATACAGTGATTGTAATATAGATGCAACGCTTGTATCCAACAAGTTTATCGACGAATATATGAAGGATGCAAATGATGCACAGATTAAGATTTATTTATACTTATTAAGATGCATGTCTGCAAATAGTCCTATTTCTGTATCCATCATAGCTGATTATTTTAATTATACCGAAAAGGATGTTATCCGCGCACTGAAGTACTGGGAAAAGAGCAGGATTTTGTCATTGGATTTTGATACCTCCAAAAATTTGATTGGTATCCGTATCCATGACCTGAATGCCAACAAAAAACCGGTTGCTGTTTCTGATGCTCCTGCTGCTGTGTTGATTGAAAAACCGGTTCTTCTTCAGAAGGATAATATTCTTCAGTTGCCTGCAAAGCCTTCTTATTCTCTGGACAAGCTGGCCGCCTTTAAGAGTAAGGAAGACATCTCCCAGCTGCTCTTTATCGCTGAACAGTACATAGGTAAGACACTCAGCAGTACTGAGATTTCCTCTCTTTTATATATGTATGATTCTCTCGGTTTCTCTGCCGAGTTGATTGAATATCTGATTGAGTATTGTGTAAATAATAAAAAGAAAAGCATGCGTTACATGGAAACAGTTGCTCTGGCTTGGGCAGAGAGCGGCATCAGTACAGTAGATGAGGCCAAGGAAAATGTCGGCATGTATCGCAAGGAAATATATGAAATCTTAAAAGCGCTTGGTTTATCAGGCAGAAATCCGGTTGAGCCGGAAATGGTCTTTATTAAAAAGTGGATCGATGTATATGGTTTTGATACTCCTATTATCATTGAAGCCTGCAACAGAACTATGAAATCTACACACAAATCCAGCTTTGAGTATGCAGATACCATCTTAAAGAGCTGGAAGCAGAGCAATGTAAAGCAATATGCTGACATTCAGGCTCTGGATGACAAATTCAACAGCACGAAGGCGCAGGCTGCCGTCAGAAATACCAGTTCCAAGGAGAGCCCTGTATCCGCAGTCGGAGCAGGAAACAAATTCAATAACTTCAACCAACGCTCCTATGATTATTCCGAACTGGAAAAGGAGATTCTCAGCAACTGATTGTTTAGGGAGATAAGCCATGGCACTCACGAATACACAGTATGATACTATTTTCAGAGATTATGAAAAGATCCAGCTGCAAAACAGACACCTGCTGGAGGAACATCGGGATGAAGTCTATGAACTGATTCCGGAATATAAAGATATTGATTCTACAATTGCCAAGCTGGCAATGGAACAGGGTAAAAGATATGTGTCCGGAGATGCTGAAGCACTCTCTGAAATGCGTAAAGAGCTGACCAAGCTGACCGGAAGAAAAAAGCTATTACTGAATGAATATGGCTTTCCGCTTGACTACCTCTCTCCAATCTATAACTGTCCGGACTGTAAAGACACCGGCTATGTAAACGGAAAGAAGTGTCACTGTTTTCAACAGGCCATCATTCGTCTGCTATATACACAGTCTAATATGGAAGGAGTTCTCTCTGAAGAGAACTTTGACAATTTCACATATGAGTATTATAATCAGACCGAAGCTGCGCTCATGAGCAGGATCGTAAATGAATGCAAGGCATTCATCGACACATTTGATCAGGATTACCGGAATCTTTTTTTCTATGGAAATGTCGGCGTCGGTAAGACCTTTTTAACCAACTGTATTGCTAAAGAATTATTAGAAAGCGGTCATTCCGTTATTTATTTTACAGCTTTTCAATTGTTTGATGCTCTTGCCAAAAAGACATTTCGGTCGTATGATGTGTCTGAAGAGATCAATAATGTCTATGAGCATATTTTTAACTGTGATTTACTGATTATTGATGATCTGGGAACAGAAACGACGAATTCCTTTGTTTCTTCCCAGCTGTTTCTGATTTTAAATGAAAGAAACCTACGAAAGAAATCTACGATTATATCCACGAATCTTTCATTGGAGAATCTGTCCAGACAGTACTCCGAACGAACCTTTTCGAGAATCTCCGGATACTACCAGTTGTACAAATTTGATGTGGATGATATCCGGTTAAAGAAAAAATTTAACAAAGTCGGTCATGACAGCAGTACCTGCTGAATGCCGGAAAGTGAGGACATTTATGCCAAAGCGCGAAGAAAAGCGTAATCTTGAAACAATCCCCGTAGGTTCTCTGGGTATGATTCCTCTGGAGGGCTGTAAAGCACTCGGAGAGAAAATCGATCAATATCTGGTGGATTGGCGAACCGAACGGGAGAATGAACACAAATCCAGTTTGGCTTTTTCGGGCTATCAGAGAAGTACTTATATATTAGACGCCAAGGTTTCCCGTTTCGGAACTGGCGAAGCAAAAGGTATTATTAACGAATCTGTTCGTGGTTCAGACCTGTATCTACTTGTAGATGTAGGGAACTACAGCTTGACCTATTCACTATGCGGACATGAAAATCACATGTCTCCGGATGATCATTATCAGGATCTGAAGCGTGTCATAGCAGCTGTAGGTGGTAAAGCCAGAAGGATTACGGTAATCATGCCTTTTCTTTATGAGAGCAGACAGCATAAGAGAAATGCCAGAGAATCTCTGGACTGTGCAATTGCTTTACAGGAGCTGGTGCATATGGGTGTTGATAATATCATTACCTTTGATGCACATGATGCACGTGTGCAAAATGCAATTCCTTTGCATGGCTTTGAAACAGTACGACCTGCATACCAGTTTATCAAGGGACTGCTCAGAGGAGTACCGGATCTGACACTTGATGCCGATCATATGATGGTGGTCAGCCCTGATGAGGGTGGTATGAGCCGTGCAATTTACATTGCCAATGTCCTCGGACTGGATATGGGTATGTTCTATAAAAGAAGAGACTATACGAAGATCGTAAATGGTCATAATCCGATTATTTCTCATGAGTTTTTGGGCAGTTCTATCGAAGGCAAGGATGTTCTGGTAATTGATGATATGATTTCATCCGGTGAGAGTGTACTGGACGTTGCCAGACAGCTAAAACAGAGAAATGCCGGGCGTATCTTTATTGCTTCTACCTTTGGACTCTTTACGAATGGTTTGAAAAAGTTTGATCTGGCGTATGAGACAGGCATCATTGACAAGGTTTTGACGACGAATCTGGTATACCAGACTCCGGAGCTGTTGGACAGACCGTATTATATTAATTGTGATATGAGTAAGTATATTGCTTACTTGATTGATACTTTGAACCATGATGCATCGATCAGTGATCTGCTGAATCCGAGTGAGAGAATACAGACGCTGGTGGCTGCGTATAAGAATCATGAAGTGAATGCGGCGCATGTGGAGAAAGCGGGATTGTAGTTGAGAAAGTGGGACGCCGGCTGGGAGATGTGTTGGTAAACGGACGCGGAACAGGCAGCCCCTTAGCACCGATACTCGACTCGACGCGTCGTCCCCTTCAGCCATAGGCAAAAAGACATGGAAGATTGGCTTCCATGTCTTTTTATGTCTTCAGGCTCCTTTGGCTTGACCTCGTCTCGTATCGGTGCTAAGGGGCTGCCTGTTCCGCTGTGTATTGACTCTCCCTGCTGGCTGACATTCTCAACCACGGAAGGAGGGTATTTTGAAAGACGGTTGACTTCAATTGCCCTCGCTTCGCATTGGGCGAAGGGGTTAGACGGCGGAGCTGTTTAGGTATTTCTCTTGCTCGGGAGTTAGGGTGTCTATGTGCTTGCCGAGGAAGGATAGTTTGCGGACTGCTACGTCGTTGTCTACTGCTCGGGGGACATCGATTAGTTTTTCGGTGAGCTCGGAAGCGTGTTCTACGAGGTACTTGGCGCTGAGGGCCTGGATGGCGAAGCTCATGTCCATGATTTCTGCCGGGTGTCCGTCTCCTGCGGCAAGGTTGACTAAGCGGCCTTCTGCGAGGATGAAGATCCACTGACCTGTCGGGAGCTTGTAGCCCATGATGTTCTTACGCATTTCACGGGTTTCTACGGCTATTTTTCTGAGACCTGCCATGTCGATTTCGCAGTCGAAATGTCCTGCGTTGCAAAGGATGGCT
The DNA here is from genome assembly GCA_964424675.1 of uncultured Lachnospiraceae bacterium. Lineage (GTDB taxonomy): Bacteria > Bacillota > Clostridia > Lachnospirales > Lachnospiraceae > JAAYYM01. The sequence goes on along the minus strand of CAYRJT010000081.1, from coordinate 3,032 downwards.
CCGTCTTTCATGACTGCGAAGTCTTCTGCGTCTATGACCTTGTCGCAGCCTGTTACGGTTACGAAGAAGTCTCCTACTTTTGCTGCTTCATTCATCGGCATTACATCGAATCCGTCCATGACTGCTTCGATGGCTTTTACCGGGTCAATTTCTGTGATGATGACACGAGCACCGAGACCCTTTGCTCTCATGGCTACGCCCTTGCCGCACCAGCCATAGCCTGCCACAACGACTCTTTTGCCGGCTACAATCAGGTTCGTGGTTCTGTTGATGCCGTCCCATACGGACTGGCCTGTGCCGTATCGATTGTCGAAGAAGTGCTTGCAGTCTGCGTTATTGACCTTTACCATCGGGAACTTGAGTGTCTTGTCTCTGTTCATGGCTTCCAGTCTGAGGATTCCTGTTGTGGTCTCTTCGCAGCCGCCGATGACGTTCGGGATTAAATCTACGAATTCTGTATGCATCATATTCACAAGGTCTCCGCCATCATCAATGATGATGTTCGGACCTACCTTTAATACGTTGCGGATATGTGTGTTGTATTCTTCAGGTGTGCAGTCATACCATGCATGTACTTCAAGACCTGCCGCTACAAGTGCTGCTGCTACGTCGTCCTGTGTGGATAATGGATTGGAGCCTGTGATATACATATCTGCTCCGCCTGCTGCCAGTACTTTACACAGGTATGCAGTCTTTGCTTCCAGATGTACGGACAATGCTACCTTTTTGCCTGCAAATGGTTTGGTCTCTGAGAATTCCTTTTCGAGGGTTCGAAGCAGGTCACAGTTTCTCTTGACCCATTCGATTTTTCTTTCGCCTGACTCGGCTAAGTTGATGTCTCTGATTTCACTACTCATGTTTCTTTCCTCCGGTTTCAAAGTGTTTTTTCGATGCCCACTATGGGAATCGTCTCTCAGCCGAATTTTTAAAACGATGGTCGGTCACCTTTCATCGTGCCGTCCGGAATCTGCTCCGTCCGGTATCTATTCTGTCGATGCAGGAATCTTTTCCGGCACCAATTTGATATTATCACAACTATGGAGGAGTAGGCAAGTTAATATAGAGGTTCTGATGGTATTTGTTCTGTACTCGGCTGGTCAGATCTGAGGATTCTCTGGCGGTCAAACCCACTTGTCAACAATGCCAGAACCTATAATTCCAATTATGTGTTCACGATTGATTCGTTCACTTCGTCAGCTTTGGTGCATAGTCCTTCATCTCCGGTATTGCACCACCTGCGACTGCCCAAAAGTATAGGCTTGCAGTACTGCAATATGGGGTGAATCGTCTCCTATATTTCTCAAATAACTTCCTGTCAATCTTTCTGTGATGGTATACCATACGCATTCCACGTAGTATCGCAAGATCCCCATAGCTGAATACATTGGGGCGTTTCAGGCAGAATAGCAGGATCATCTCTGCTGTCCAGACACCAATGCCCTGTAACGAGGACAAGGCTGCTATCACTTCATCGTCCGGCATCGCTTCCAGTGATGCCAGATCTATTTCGTTATTCTGCACTTTTCCTGCAAAATCCAAGATATAATCTGCTTTTTTATAAGTGATACCAAACTTCTGAATGTTCTCTCTGCCTGCTGTAAGCAATGTTTCCGCATTGACTTCTCCAAGCCCCAAAATCATTCTGTTCCATATGGACTGCTGTGCCTTCGTTGATATCTGCTGACCAATGATATGGTGGATGACAGCGGAAAACAAATCCTCATCCACAACCCGGTTAATATGTCCAATCTGGACTATCACTTCTGCCAGTTTTCTGTCTTTCTGTTTCAGATATTCTATTTCTGTTTCTCCGTAAGGAAAAAAAGTATGTTCCATGTGCGACTCCTCTGGTTCCTGACAAGTATTGACATCGTTACAATATTTCTCAATTTTTCACAAGCAAAATCTGTCAAGAATATTTTGTGTGTAATCCTTCCTCAGTTCATTCTTCATGACAGATCTCATCCACCCATGTGCTGAGTTCTACCATGTCAACGGATAAGTCTCCCTGAAATAATGCCATGGAAATTGTCGTGTCAAATCCATAAATGCATGGATACAGTTCTCCTTCAAAGTCATATACAAGGACGGATCTGTTCTTTGGATCAATGATCCAGTATTCCCTCACGCCTGCGCTCATATACTTCTCAAGCTTCTTAATATAGTCCTTTCTCCTTGTTGTCGGAGACAGAACCTCCAATACAAAGTCCGGTGCACCGTAGATACAGCGATTGATGATCTTATCTCTGTCGCATACAATCACTACATCCGGCTGTATCATCGTCTTTTGATCACAGTCCAGCTGCACGTCAATCGGAGAAATGAAAGGAACACAGTTTCCCCCTTTGTCTCTGATATAGTTCGCAATCAGACGATAAATCTCTGCAGCAATCAGCTGGTGTGCGGAGGTCGGTGCCGACATATCATAAATCACACCATCAATCAATTCTACACGACGTTCATCCGGCAGCGCATAGTAATCATCCAGTGTATACTCTCCCTGCTTCTTCTCAAAATGATAAACTGCCTCTTCCCGGAGCATCCCCTGCTTCTCTTCTGCAAAAAACAGCTCCAGTGCATGCAGCGTATCATACCGTGGAGAATCTGTACTCCCGCTGAACACCTTCTGCAGCGTACTCACCGGAATCTGTGTGTTTTCTGAAATCTGTTGATATGTATAATGCTTCTGCTTCTTGATTTCCTTCATCTGCGCAATCGTCATGGCATTCCCTCCCGTCTGTAGGTTAATGAACTCATTGAGTGCTGTTTGTATTCATATTGTACCAAATCGCTGCCGCGATGGCTAGTGCAGTCTCTGATACAATTCCGTTTACCTTCTATTTTAAAATAAAGGTAGTGTTTTTTGTTTCTATGTTTTATTGTTGAATCACCACAAAACAACATTAAACATATCAAAAAACACTACCATGCTTAATTTATCATTTTTTGACTCATTCAACAACTACATATCTTATTTTTCAGCTCTGAAAGGTAAATCTCTTGATTTCCAATCAATATGCTCAAGATTGATG
>CAYRJT010000080.1:0-9304 GCA_964424675.1 uncultured Lachnospiraceae bacterium | reverse complement strand
TATTCATTTTCAAGAGGACTGTCTGAGCGGCTGGGATTGCAGTGAGATTCCTCAGATTATACAAATCATCACTGATAACAATAAGCTTGCTTACCAATGTGATCCATTTAATGAGGATCTGTATAAGAATAACAAGCTTTTTGTTCCAAAGGATCGTCACATCTATCTGCAGTCAGCTTTTGAGCAGGTGAAGGTGATTATGGATGAAATGATACTTTTGGAGAAGCAGCAGATGCCAAATTATAAACTCATCTGTTCAGCAAGATTTTTGGAAATCATGGTACAGCTGTCGAGAGACTTTGTATCTCATATTGTTCCGGATGAACAGACAGGCTTTCATTATGAGAATCAGCAGAAAATTTATTCTCTGATTCATTATCTGCAGATGAATGATGCGAAGCATATCTCAGGGGAAGACATTGCAATGCAGACCAATATGAATTTTGATTCATTTAACAGACTTTTCAAACGTGAAACGGGGCTGACGGTTTTTAATTATCTGAAACAAATCCGGCTCAATCATGCCCGTGAACTGTTAATGACCTCTCAGCTCAGACTGAATGAGATCAGTGAACGCGTGGGCTTTTGTGACCAGTATTACCTTAGTCGTGTATTTAAGAAGGAATATGGTGTCTCACCTAAGAAGTACACAGGCAAATGATATGAAAGGCAGTGAAAAGGAGATTAAGAGATATGAAAAATTTGATTGTTAGAAACAGGAACAGGGACGATGACAGAGAAGTTGAAGAGTTAACGAAAGAAGCGTTTTGGAATCTGCATAGTCCAGGATGTGATGAGCATTATCTGGTTCACATACTGCATGAACATGAGGACTATATTCCGGAGCTGGATCTGGTCGCGGAGTTAGATGGAAAGATAATCGGAAATGTTATCTATTCAAAGGCCAAGCTAGTAGATGAGCAGGGAAATGAGAAGCAGATTCTGACCTTTGGACCATTGAGTGTATTACCGGAATATCAGCGGCAGGGTATAGGAAAGGCCCTGCTGATTCAGTCCTTTCAGAAGGCCGTAGAAATGGGCTATGATACCATTGTCATCTTTGGCAATCCGGGGAATTATGTGTCAAGAGGATTTATAAGCAGCAAGAAAGCTAACGTTTGTCTGGGTGGGGACATTTTCCCCATGGCTATGATGGTAAAAGAGCTTAAGAAGTCAGCGCTTGACGGCAGAAAGTGGTTCTATTACGAAAGTCCAGCATACGAGTTTTCAGCAGAGGCGGCTGAAGAATATGACAAGCTGTTTGCACCAAAGAAGAAAGAATACCGTACAAGCCAAGAAGAGTTTTATATGTATAGTCATGCAAGGATATATGAAGAATCTGAGGTACAGAAATGATATTTGACCAAATGAAAGAAAGCTACATCCACGAAGCAATAGCATTATCAATTCAGGAATATCAAGATGAATGCAGTCATTGCAAAGGATTACCCAAAGAAGATATTCGCCCTGCAATCACTGGTATCCTCCATGCACTTATGAATCAAAAATATGGCTGTGTAGCATTGGAAGATGGACAGGTGATTGGCTATCTGCTGTTCTATGGCCCGATGGATGGTTTCTTTGGTGAAGTCAAGGGTGTCTTCTCACCACTGGGCGGCAGCGCGTTTCGTGGGAAAGATAGAGGGCGATTGGCATCTTTTCTATTTGAACATATCGGCAATCAGCTTGCGGAGGATGGTATCTGTAGTTATGCACTCAGCCGCTACGCACATGATGAGGAAGTCGGACAATCCTTTATTATGAATGGTTTTGGGATACGCTGCAGTGATGCAATCATACAGTTGAGTCAAAGACCGGCAATCAAGAATGCAGTTGTATCTAAGAATCCAGATTTATCATTTGAAATTTTGACAGGCAGTCAGAAATATAAGATTGAACCATTACATCATAAGCTTGTAGAACACCTTGCCTTTGCTCCGACACTTTTCCCGACCTATATTCCTGCAGCGAAAAAATGGTATAGTTATGATGACATTCGCATCTTTGCTGCAAAGAAAGAGGATCATTATATTGGGTATCTTGCGCTTACGGATGACGATGCAGAGACCTTTATAACAGAACATCCTAAGATGGCTAATATATGCGGGGCATATGTATCAGAGGATTGTAGAGGAACGGGAGCTGCTGTACAGCTCTTAGAGTATCTCTGTGAGACCTGCGAACAGGAAGGTAAGCTGTGGCTTGGAGTTGATTGTGAGACACTGAATCCGACAGCACTTCACTTTTGGAGCAAGTATTTCGAACCTTATACCTGGAGTTATGCACGCCGGATTGATGAACGGATTGTTGGTTACCGTGATTATCTGGCTCGGGAGTGGAAGAATATCGTTACGCTCTAGAAACCGGAGGCAGCTATATTTACAACAGATTCTTTAGAAACATTTCGTCAGACGAACAGGGTTTTATTTCGCGGAAGTAATGTAATATATTTGCTACCGCATCCCAGACTGCGAAGCTGGATATCCAATTACACAATCACTTTTCCACAGGCAGAGGCAATGTCAGAGCAATATACAGTCATTCCTCATGGCTGTGCTACACTTGTTTATGCATGTGATAACAGAGAGATTAAGAGTAATCTGTTCGGATCGATTACAAAACCCTCCTGTGTAGGGCATGATGCAAAAGATAAATATATATGGTATGATGAAATGGTCGGATGTGATGTCCGGCCATTTTTTGTGAAAGGAATGTTACAAATGATTATACGTCATATGACAGAAGCCGATACAGAACAGGTAATAGAAATGATGACTGTATTCTATGCTTCACCAGCTGTACAAAGCAACGGCTCAGAGGAAATCTTTCGAAATGATATTGCAGCTTGTCTTAGCGATTCTCCTTTTTTAGAGGGTTATGTATTTGTTGAAAAGGAAAAAATCGCAGGGTATTCCATGCTTGCAAAAAGCTTCTCTACAGAATCGGGGAAACCCTGCATATGGATAGAGGATTTATATATCATTCCGGAATTTCGCGCCTGTGGAATCGGTGGAAAATTCTTCGCATTACTCAATGAGAAATATCCTGATACCGTGATGCGTCTTGAAGTAGAAGAAGAAAATCAAAACGCAGTTCATCTGTATAAGAAATGCGGATTTGAGTTTCTTCCATATTTGGAAATGATCAAGTTCTAATCAATAGTTACTTAATTAGTTGGGTATTACTTTTGATTAAGTTGTGCTTTAAGAACAGCAATTTCAGCATTCAAATCCGCAATAATTGCATCATCAATTTCTTTCTGTTCTTTTCTGCCCTGATTTAGAAGTGACTTCTGATCCATCTCATTTACGCTATCACCAAATAATATACAATTTATTTTTCTGCTATAATCACTTATAATGAGATTAACATGATAATGAATGGAGCGATCAGATGAACGGTATTTCTTATTCAACGGTAGGAAGAGAAATATATCCCGGACAGATAGTCAATATCGGCTGTATGAAAGATATAGATTTTCTGGAGGAGAAATGTAGTTGTCAGCGGTTCAGGATTGTCTATTTAAAGGAAGGGCATGGAATCCTTCATAATGGAGATAAGAGCCAGATCATTACAAGCCCGTCGGTGCTGTGTCTGAATCTGGAGGATCGGGTTTCCTTGGAGAACGCTGCTGACATTAAGATGGATGCGTTGTATTTTGACCCTTTCTGCTATGGTAGATATGTAGAATATCAGGATTATGATGACTGGAAGGAAAAGCTGCATGATGATGCGTACTTTTTCCGGGCTTTTTTTGAAAGAGACGAGCACTATATCGGAGCATGTTCGATTAATTACAGTCTGGGAAAGAGACTTTCACAGCTGATTACACAAACAGAAACGGAACTACAGCAGCAAAGAGATGAATTCTGGCCGTGCCGGAGTCGGTCTTATTTTATTGAACTATTACTGAATGCAAATTCCATCTACAATGAAGATAGATCCGAGGAACAGATCTTTGACGGAAAGACATCAACGGATGTGGCAGCAGTTGTTGACTGGATACATATTCACTATCTGGATAAGGTGGTTCTTGAGGATATTACCAGAGAGTTCCATACAAATAAAACAACATTAAATCAAAAGTTCAAGGCTGAGATGGGGATCACAGTCATGGAATACATCATCAGTCTGAGAATGCAGATGGCATGTTCTTTACTCAGAAAAACCTTTCTGTCTGTAGGTGAGATCATGGATCGGTCAGGATACCGTGACGATGCACATTTTCTGAGGTCATTTAAGAAATATACAGGCTGTACACCTACAGATTACAGAGCCCAGTTTGTATAAAGGGCATCATAAAGAGTCGGATAGTATACCGTACAAAGAATCTCATATTCCCTGTGGTGAAGCTGGTAATATTCCTCACTGCAGGGGTATTTTATTTCTTTTTCTTCCAATAGTGAAGAAGAAACAGAGACAAAAACCTCTTGTCCTTGATTTCCGGCGCAGTCATACAATGTGATTCCATACACAGAAGAACCTCCGTTCAATGCAAAGGATTCGTCGTAAAATGTGTCAGGGGGCTTGACCCCGGGCTTTAGATCTGTCGGATGTTTTTCAAAGCGTGTTGCAATGCGAAAAGCAAATGGCTCATGATTTTTTGTTATTTCCATTCTGGCTATCCCATAATTATCTGATACAGAATCGCAAGTAAGCTGCAGGACAGGCTTTCCATCAACGAGTATGACATTTCCTGTAACCCGACTGACAGGCTTTGGAGGTATCCGGTCGAGTATTCCTGTTTTGAGGTAGTCCAGATATGTACGGTAGAATCCATTCCCACAATTACTCCGTCCGAGATAATTTGTGTAACTACAGGAAATAATCTGGTCAACGTAAGGAGCTACGATATCTGTCTGCTGGATCAGTCGATTGATGAATACGGATTGTCCTGTCTCATAGGGAACATCCATACTTTCCTTTGGAAATAGAAACGTTTCACAATTGCTCCAGAGCACAATGGGTTTTCCTGCTGCATCAACCGCATTGCGATAGGCTTTTGTAACACGCTTCAGCTGTGTGATCTTTACTCCGTTTGCACCGACACTGTCCTGAGGTGATAAAACATCTCCTTCACGAAAGTTGGTATTTTGAATCACCTTTGTCCAGAAACGTTCGATTGTTTTCACATCATGTGTATTCCATGTATCACTTGTTTTCAGGTTTACATATGGAGACAACAAAAGCTTCAGATCGGGATTTAACTGATTGATCTTATCAATTGTGAGATTGAGCGCTTTTGCAAGTGATTCCACGCCTAAATCCATCAGTTCTTCCTGTTCAAATTCAACTGAGTTAGAAACCTCAGGAACAAAATAATAGCCATAGAAACTGTTTGGGTATTGCTCCGCGTAGAGATCATAGAGTTCCTGCATATACCGATGTGTATCATAAACGAGCTGCTCAAAAGATTCCTGCCCTTTCACAATGATATTGCCATCTGCATCATACTCATCGTGCCGGCAGAGATTAATGGTATTAAAATCCTCATAACCGCCGCAGGCAATAAAGCATTTGATTCCGGCCGGTTCACAGTGCTGCAGTATGGTTTCTACAGAATTATGGTAGTAAATATCAGAGTACTGTGATGGATAGAAAGTCTGCCATTTGCCTTCTGTATTTCTTAGAGCACTTTCACCGATTACAACATATTTGATTCCCATCGTATTCCATTCTGCAAGTTCATTGTCCCACTGCTCTTCTGAAAAATCTACAGCCAGATGTGCAGGAAAAAAAGTTCCATCAATAGGAGAAAGCCCTTCGGCGAAAGCTGTCTCTGGACAAAGGAGTCTGAGTATCAATATACAGACGAGTGAGAGGAGAAGCTTATAAACTGATTTTGGCATATTCACATCCTTATAAGAGGTCATCGAGTTCCGAATCTGTTAAATGCCGGTGTTCTCCGGGCTGTAATACCGGATCCAGCAGCAGAGTTCCCATAGACAGACGTTTCAAATAGGTTACCTTCTTGCCGGCAGCTTCAAACATACGCTTTACCTGATGAAACTTACCCTCATAAATAGTTACCTCAATTTCAGAAGTTCCTGTCAGGGAATCCGTGCTTAAAACAGATAATATAGCAGGCAGTGTTGTAAAGTCCTGTTCCAGTACAATACCGGATTGAAACAGCAATATATCCTCGTTTGTAACGATACCATCTATTTTGGCATAATAGGTTTTTGCAATATGCTTATTGGGAGACAGCAGACGATGCGCCAAACAGCCATCATTTGTGATCAACAGCAGCCCTTCTGTATCCTTATCCAGACGACCTACAGGAAATAAATCCTTTACACGGGCATCTGTGATCAGATCCAGAACAGTCTTCTGCTTCCGGTCCTCTGTTGCAGACAGGACACCGGCAGGCTTATGCAGCATGATATATTCATAGGCAGTATAGTGGACGTGCTCGCCTCTAAAGCAGACAATGTCTGTATCCGGAGATACCTTTTGCGATGGATCCTTAACAGGAGCCTGATTCAAAGTAATCAGTCCCTTTTTTAGATAATTCTTTACCTCACTGCGGGTACCAATTCCCATATCCGCTAAGAATTTATCGATACGGATGGTGGAATGCTTCATATCCATCATAACAGCTCCTTTTGATCTTCTGACTTTATCGTAACATATCCAGTTTGTTTTCTCAATTATTGATTGGAGCATGTTATTAAAGTGTGATAGAATAATAAAGGAGTCATACATCTATGGAGAGAGATCATGGCAAAGAAAAAGCAGGAGATGGAATTTCGTTACTATGAGGTTCCGCAAAATGAACCATTGTTGGCATTGACCGGACAGAAGTGGATTCAGTGCTTTGGGAAAGGCATTAAAAAACTGCATTTTCATAATCTGATGGAGATTGGATTTTGTCACTTTGGCAGCGGTGAGCTGATTATTGATGATGACAAAAAGCGGTTTGAGGGTGACATGTTCTCTATCATTCCAAAAAATCTGCCTCATACGACGAACAGTGATGAGAATGTTTTTGGCTTCTGGGAGTATCTGTTTGTAGATGCAGACAGTGTGATCCAGAACTGTTATCATGATGATCCTCTGTTTACCAAGGAATTTATCGATCAGGTAAACCGTAAAGGGTTTTTCATGCATACAGATGAGAATCCTGAGGTTACAAAGATCATTCAGTCTATCTTCAAGGAAATGGAGGAGAAACGTGAGTTTTATGCAGACAGTGTGGAGGGGCTGCTGAAAACACTGATGATACAGGTCTTTCGTATGAATTCATCTGATGTACACGGAGTCAAGACAGTATCCTCAAAAGGTGCTATGATTGCCCAGGCTCTGGATTACATCAGCAAACGCTATATGGAGGAATTAAAGGTGGGTCTGCTGGCTGAGGTATGTCATATCAGTGAAACGCATTTCAGGAGAGTATTTAGGGAAAGCATGAATATGTCAGTGGTGGAATATATCAACCTTGTTCGTATACAGGCGGCCTGTGAGCTATTAAAAAAGACAAACGGGTCTATGGAGGATATTGCACTGACAGTCGGATTTGAAACGACATCGACTTTTAACAGAAACTTTAAGAAAATTGTGGGTATTTCTCCGTATCAGTGGAAGATTCATCCGGATAACTATGAAGGAAAGCTGTTGAATTGTAAAATTTCGGCTTTAAAAGGCTGGTAGAATTAGTAATAATTACTCAATCGTATAAGGTGACGTGCAAGTTTGACTAATGGTCGAAATTGCACGTTTTTTAATTGAATATGAAAACACAGACACTAAGTGTATGCTATAATGTGTTTAATCAAGGCAGTAATATGTTTTGATTTATATACCGAGTCAGGTAATGGAAGTGTGCACAGTTCAGGAACTGCCCTGTGGCCACAGGGTTGATTTTGCGTTAAAAATACGCAGAGGATCAGACACATATCAACTGAATCAGGAGGGTTAAGAAGCATGAAAAAGAAAGTAATGGTATTATTATTAACAGCAGCCATGGTGGTTTCAGCCATTGGATGTGGCAGCAAAGCAGCAGATACAACAGCACCGGCAGCAGATGCAGCAGAAGCACCGACGGCAGATGATACAGCAACGGATACAGCGGCAGCAGGCGGAGACAGCACATTGACAGTATGGTGCTGGGATCCCGCATTTAATATTTACGCAATGCAGGAAGCTGAGAAGGTATATCAGAAGACAAATCCGGATTTCAAACTCAATATCGTTGAGACTCCGTGGGAAGACATACAGACAAAGCTGACAACAGCAGCTTCTTCAGGAGATTTAAGTTCATTACCTGATATCATGCTGATGCAGGACAATGCGTTCCAGAAGAATGTTATTTCATTTCCGGATGCATTTACAGATTTAACAGCTTCAGGAATTGATTACTCACAGTTTGGTGCTTCCAAGGTTGCATATTCTGTAGTAGATGGCAAGAATTACGGTGTTCCGTTCGATAACGGTGCTGTTATTGGCTGCTACAGAACAGATGTATTAGAGGAAGCAGGCTTCACAGCAGCAGACTTTACAGATATTACATGGTCAGATTATATTGCAAAGGGAAAAGAAGTACTTGCTAAGACGGGCAAACCGCTTCTTTCATGCCAGGCAGGTGAATCCGATGTTATCATGATGATGCTTCAGTCAGCAGGTTCTTCTCTCTTTGATGCAGAGGGAAATCCGAACATGGTTAGCAATGATGTATTAAAAGAGGTTATGCAGACATATGCAGAGCTCGTTCAGTCAGGTGTATTGGTCGAAGTCAATGATTGGGATCAGTATGTTGGTTCTATCACAAACTCAACAGTAGCAGGTACAATCAATGGATGCTGGATCATGGCTTCTATCCAGACAGCAGCAGACCAGTCAGGTAAATGGGCAATTACCGATATGCCTAAGTTAGATAAGGCATCAGGTGCGACAAACTATTCAAATAACGGTGGATCCAGCTGGGCGGTAACATCAAACTGCAAGAATACAGACCTCGCATTTGATTTTATGGCAAAGACATTTGCAGGCAGTGTAGAGTTTTATGAGACGATCCTTCCGAGCTCAGGTGCCCTTGCTACATATTTACCGGCAGCAGACAGCACAGTATATGCAGAGCCTCAGGAATTCTTCGGTGGTGAGCCTGTATTTGCACAGATTACTGAGTTTGCAGGCAAGATACCAAGCAATAATACAGGTGTTTATTACTATGAAGCAAGAGATGCAGTAGCCGTTGCAATCACGAATGTAGTGGCAGGTGCAGATATCGACGCAGAGCTTAAAACAGCAGAGGATACAGTAAACTTTGCAATGGGTAAATAAATTGTTACCGTAAATACGGAATGGT
>CAYRJT010000079.1:1937-9305 GCA_964424675.1 uncultured Lachnospiraceae bacterium | reverse complement strand
GCAGGTACTCCGTTAACAACGTCAGCATATGTCAGTATGCATGAGAGGATGTAACCGTATATCGTTGCATCAAGCCAGGTGGCACCGCAGGAGTGAATAACAGCTCTTGTCCTAGCAATTCATATTGTTTGGGACAGGAGCTTTTTTGCGTGATAAGCAGAGAAAATACGAAGTATTTTCGCAGCTGCTTATCACCATAAAGCCATACAGTCCCCTCAGATGCGAAAGGAGCGCGAAAGAAATGAAAGAAACAACAAAAATCCCGTACAAAATCTATCTCGAAGAAAGTGAGATGCCAAAGCAGTGGTACAATGTCCGTGCTGATATGAAGAACAAACCGGCACCATTGCTCAATCCTGCCACACATCAGCCAATGACCTTTGAAGATTTGAGACCGGTATTTTGCGATGAACTTGTCAAGCAGGAGCTGGATGATACAACAGCTTACTTTGATATCCCACAGGAAATCAGGGATTTCTATAAGATGTACAGACCATCACCACTTGTCAGAGCTTACTGTCTGGAGGAGAAGCTGCAGACACCGGCTAAGATCTACTATAAGTTTGAAGGTAATAATACAAGCGGCAGTCATAAGCTGAATTCTGCAATTGCACAGGCGTACTACGCAAAACAGCAGGGTCTTAAGGGTGTGACGACAGAGACCGGTGCCGGCCAGTGGGGAACAGCCCTTTCCATGGCATGCTCCTATTTTGATCTGGACTGTAAGGTATACATGGTCAAGGTATCCTATGAACAGAAGCCCTTCCGTCGTGAGGTCATGCGTACCTACGGTGCCAGCGTAACACCGTCACCTTCAGAAACAACAGAGGTTGGCAAGAGAATCCTGGCTGCACACCCGGGAACAACGGGTTCACTCGGCTGTGCCATTTCAGAGGCAGTGGAAACAGCACTCGGCATGGACGGCTACAGATATGTACTTGGCTCTGTATTATCTCAGGTACTGGTACACCAGACTGTGATTGGACTGGAGTCCAAGATTGCCATGGATAAATATGGCATTCAACCTGATGTGATCATCGGCTGTGCGGGCGGCGGCTCCAACCTTGGAGGCCTGATTTCCCCGTTTATGGGTGAGAAACTTCGAGGAGAGGCTGATTATCAGTTTATCGCTGTAGAACCCGCATCCTGTCCGAGCCTGACAAGAGGAAGATATGCATATGACTTCTGCGATACCGGTATGGTATGTCCTCTGGCAAAGATGTATACACTCGGCAGCGGCTTTATTCCTTCTGCAAATCATGCAGGCGGACTGCGTTATCACGGCATGAGCTCCATTCTGTCACAGCTTTATGATGATGGTTTACTGGAAGCCAGAAGCGTCGAGCAGACAGAAGTATTCAAGGCTGCAGAGCAGTTTGCAAGAGTGGAAGGAATCCTTCCCGCACCGGAGAGTTCACATGCCATCAAGGTTGCAATTGATGAAGCACTGAAATGTAAGGAGACAGGAGAAGAAAAGACCATCCTCTTCGGTCTGACAGGTACAGGTTACTTTGATATGGTTGCATACGAGAAATTCCATAACGGAGAGATGACAGACTATATTCCGACAGATGCAGATCTGCAGGCCGGATTTGACGGACTGCCACAGATGTAACTTTTTACTCCTTGTTTCATATATTATGTGTATAGAAACAGAAGGAGGGAAGTATCGTGTCGCCAAACAGAAAGGTTGGAGTACTCGGCGGAGATAAGAGGCAGTATTATATAGCCAGACAGCTGCTGGAGGAAGGCATGGAACTCATGCTTTATGCTGTAGAGAATACGGCAGCTCTTGCAGATGAGTATGGGGATCGTGTGCTGTTGGGGAAAAGTCTGACTGAATTCATGGATGATTCCGATCTGATCATAGGTCCGGTTCCATTTTCGAGAGACGGCAGCTGTATTTATGCCGTAAACAATAACGAACAGATGGATCAGTCTATCTGCGCCGGAAGCCTCGACACATTTTGCTCGTTGATTCGTGAACGGCATATCATTACAGGTGGAAATATTTCGGAGCAGATACAATGGGCAGCCGGAGAATGTGGTGCGTCCTGCTATGATCTTATGAAAGTGGATCGTGTAGCGGCTGAGAATGCGGTAGCCACCGCAGAGGGTACGATTGCAGAAGCAATATGCTCCAGTGACGGAAATCTGAGTCAGAGTCACTGCCTGATTTTTGGCTATGGCAGATGCGCCAAGGCACTGGCAGAGCGCCTGAACGGAATGAAAGCATATGTCACGATTGCTGCCAGAAACGCAACTCAGCTGCAGGAAGCTCGCAATAAGGGCTATGAGACTGTTGAGCTTCCGGCATTGAAGGAAAACAGAACCGCTCATGCCAATATTGTAAAAGAGGCTGAATATATCTTTAATACCATTCCTGCACCCGTTATTATCCGGGAAATTCTTGAACTTGTAGATCGAGGAGCACTGATCATAGATATTGCATCCAAACCAGGAGGAACTGACTTTGCAGAGTGTAAAAATCTCGGGATCAAAGCAAAGCTGTCTCTGGGAATTCCGGGCAGATATGCACCCAGAGCCTCCGCCGAGATTCTGTTACGGGCCATGCGGCACTTACTCTGCCCTCCTTCCGATTAAGTGAAGGAGACTGACTGATATGCAATTAGACGGAGTCAACATTGGAGTGGCCATTACCGGTTCTTTTTGCACATTTGATAAAATAAAAATAGAGATCATCAATTTAGTGGAAAAGGGAGCAAATGTGCTCCCGATTTTTTCTTTCAATGCAGCCACGATTAATACACGTTTCGGAAATGCATCCGAATTTGTTCAGGAAATCGAGAAAATCACACAGAATACTGCTGTGCGCACGATAGAGGGCGCTGAACCACTGGGACCCAAAGGGCTGGTCGATATTATGATCATTGCACCCTGCTCCGGCAACACACTGGCAAAGTTAAGCAACGGAATCACAGACACACCGGTCCTGATGGCTGCAAAAGCGCATATCCGCAACAATAAGCCCCTGGTCATTGCGGTATCTACCAATGATGCATTGGGGTTAAATCTGAAAAATATAGGAACACTGCTGAATACAAAGGGAATCTATTTTGTTCCGTTTGGCCAGGACAACAGCAGCGGCAAACCAAAATCCATGATTGCAGTGACAGACATGATCATACCGACTCTGAAACTGGCACTTGATGGTATTCAGATCCAACCGATCATCCATTGTCCAAATATGAAGCAGGCTTGATTTAAACTTCTGATTCCCTTGTGTGTATCATATAATGAGATAAATGATACATACAGGGGTTTTTGTATCTATGGATAGAAATCAGCAGGAAAACCATACACCCGATAATGAAGAGCAAGAAAAAAAAGCTGCCGGACAGGATACGGCCTGGACCCGCAGTGAGAAATGCAGAGTCGCACTGGTATTGATCTGTGGGCTGCTGGCAGTCTGGGGAGCGGCCAGACTGATTCCTGAATCTGTTACAGTCAGTAACAGCGTAGACGGCCGTGAACTCCCAATTTACTGTGTCCAGACAGATCAAAAGGTGGTAGGCCTTTCGTTCGATGCGGCCTGGGGAAACTCTGATAGCGACCAGATACTGGCTATTTTAAAGAAGCATAATGTGCATGTGACCTATTTTATGACAGGCGGATGGGTAGAGGCGTATCCGGAGGATGTTAAGAAGATCCTGGCAGCAGGTCATGACATTGGAAATCACAGCGAAAATCATAAGAATATGAGTCAGCTGTCAAATGAAGAGAACAAAGAAGAACTGATGAAGGTACACAACAAAGTCAAAGAATTGACAGGCTACGAGATGGATCTTTTCCGCCCGCCTTATGGTGACTACGATAACGACGTGATCAAGGTAGCCACAGAGTGTGGTTATTACACGTGCCAATGGTCTGTCGACAGTCTGGACTGGAAGAACTATGGAGTGGATCCGCTGATCAAGACGGTCTGTGAGCATAAGAATCTGGATAACGGAGCCATCATACTGATGCATAACGGAGCAGATTATACGGCAGATGCTCTGGATGCGATACTGACAGGGTTAAAGGAGCAGGGGTATTCCATACTGCCCTTGTCTGAGCTGATTATAAGAGAAGACTATCATCTGGATCACACCGGCAAGCAAATTCCCAATCATTGAAAGTTTATTGAATGTTAGACAGTGGGTATGATATAATGTCGTCAGACATTATATCAGCGCATGCTTTAGTGCGCATAAATTATTATGTGCGAAGCACATGATATAATAGTGCTCATACAAGATTTCTCGGAGGAAAAGAGAAATGAAAGATAAGCAGCATATATTATTGCTGGTGATAGTATTGCTGTTTACAGCAACATTTATCTACGGTATGAATCGGTTCAAGGGTGAGAACTTTGGACTGTACGAAACATCAACTTATGAAATGAATACAGACTGGTTTTTTGAGGATATCGAGGGTTATGAGATACCGGTCACACTTCCGGTCAGCCTGACGATCCCGGCGAATACGGAGTATAGTTACAGTACTTACATTCCGGAGGATTTCCCTGAGGGAATGTCAATTCTGTTTAGAACCTCACAGCAGTCTGTCAGGGTGCTGGTAGACGGGCATATCATTTATGAGAGAGGACAGGATTCAGCAAAGTATCCGGGAAGCTTCCGTGGCAGTTCATGGAATACGGTGCTGTTATCACAAAAGGATGCAGGCAAGAAGCTGACACTGACACTGATGAGCCCGTATGAGAATTTTTCCGGTACGCTTGGAGAAGTCAGATACGGATACAAATCAGCGTTACTTTATGATATCATCTGGCATCAGTCGGATCAGCTGATTTGTGCAGTCATCATGATGATCATAGGAATTACATTATTTTTGTTCCATGCAGTTAAGGCCAGAGGTGGAGCCAGCAGTGTTCATATTACATATCTGGCCCTGTTTGCAGTCTTTTGTTCTCTGTATCTGTTTGGCGAGAGCCGTATGCTGCAGTTTTACACATCGAATGAGTTTCTGGTCACTGCTCTGCCGTTTTTAAGTGAGACAATTTTTCCAATACCGCTCTTTATGTATATTAAGACAAAGTGGATGCCTCAGCATAAATGGATCGCTGTGATGTTCCAATGGGTATTTGCAATTGATTTTATCGTTGTACTTTTGCTGCAGTTTATGAATATAGCAGATTTTTATGAGACGATCATTATATTCCATGTGTCCGTTGTGGCGGCTATGATTACCATTATTTTAGTGTCATGTATAGAGATTTTTAAATATAAATATAAAGATTCCTTTATACTGGCACAGGCACTTTTTATTTTAATTCTGGGCAGTGCGGCTGGAATACTGCAGGTATATCAGCAGTCATTTGCCAGAGTCGGTATCTGCATGCAGATCGGTATTCTGGGATTTGAAATTGTCATGGCTGTGGATGCAGTCCAGAACATTAACCGGGTCGAAGAACAGCTGCGGGAGAAAAATTATTATGAAAAGCTCGCATACATAGATGCATTAACAGATGGACAAAATCGAAATGCTTATATGGATCGTGTATTTGAGCTATCTAAGAGTGAAAAGCATAAAGCCATCTTTTATGTACTGTTCGATATCAATAATCTCAAGATCATTAATGATACATATGGGCATCCGGCTGGGGATGACGCGATACGCCGGGTTTATGGATGTCTGGTCAAAGCATTTGGCCGGTCCGGTGGTTGTTACCGGATTGGAGGAGACGAATTTGCTGTGATTATGGAAAATTGCAGCGAAGAGGACTATGAGGTGGACAAAAAGATATTAGATCATGAGCTTGAACTGAACAATCGTGAAGTTGACTATCAGCTCAGTCTGGCAGGAGGCTATGCAGCAGTAAGCGAGAGTGAGGAGCTGAGCTTTGAGTCACTGATCAAGCAGGCTGATCAAATGCTGTACCAAAATAAACATCATTATAAGCTTCAGCATAAATGAGACTCATGGGAGTGAACGATATGAGGCATGAAATCACAGATGAAACAATTGAGCATATAGGTATTTTGGCTAAGCTGGAACTCACAGATGCACAGAAGGAACAGGCAAAGAAAGACATGAGCAGCATGCTCGAATATATTGATAAGCTGAATGAGCTGGATACGACTGAGGCAAAGCCGATGTCACATGTATTTTCAGCTCATAATGTATTTCGTGAGGATGTTGTAACGAACACAGACATGCGGGATGAAATCCTGCAGAATGCTCCGCAGACAAAGGATGGACAATTTAAGGTGCCGGTAACGATCTGATGAGCAACGGGGATATGATAATGGAAATACAAACACTTACAGCCATTCAGCTTGGTGAGAAAATAAAGCAGCATGAATTGACGGCAGTCGATGCAGTTCGTTACTATCTCGATCGTATAGCAGCATTGGAGCCGGTATATCATGCTTTGATTATGGTGGAGCCGGAGATGGCTCTGCAGCGTGCAGCCAGAGTACAGCAGCAGATTGACGCAGGCGTGCTGACGGGACCGTTAGCAGGCATTCCGCTGGTGCTCAAGGACAACCTGTGCATCGATGGTATGCAGACGACCTGCGGCTCGAAAATACTTGAGCATTTTACCCCGGCCTATACGGCAGAGGCAGTTCGAAATCTTGAAAAAGCCGGTGCAGTGGTCCTGGGCAAGGCTAATATGGATGAGTTTGCCATGGGTTCTACGACTGAAACTTCCTATTACGGAGCAACGAAAAACCCATATGATCAGGAACGTGTTCCGGGCGGCTCCTCAGGCGGCAGCTGTGCAGCCGTTGCCCTTGGAGAATGTGCCTTTGCACTCGGTTCCGATACAGGTGGCTCTATCAGACAGCCTGCGAGTCACTGTGGCGTGGTTGGGATGAAGCCGACCTATGGAACTGTGTCGCGCTATGGTCTGATTGCATATGCCTCCTCACTGGATCAGATCGGACCGATTACAGGCAATGTGGCAGACTGCGCAGCTGTTTTGGAGGCAGTCACATCTTATGATCCCAAGGATTCCACTTCTATGAAAAGAGAGGATACTGATTTTACATCTGCACTGATCAATGGTGTCAGGGGAATGCGGATCGGTATTCCGCGTGATTATCTGGCAGATGGTATTGATAGCGAGATCAAAGAGGCTGTTCTGGCAGCAGCAGAGCTGTATCGTTCAATGGGAGCAGATGTAGAAGACTTCGATCTCGGACTCGCAGAGTATGCGATTCCTGCTTATTATGTAATCGCGTCAGCGGAGGCCAGTTCAAATCTGGCACGATTCGATGGTGTCAAGTATGGATACCGGACCGGAGATTACGAGGGTCTGCATCCAATGTATAAAAAAACACGTTCAGAGGGCTTGGGGGAGGAAGTAAAGCGTAGGATCATGCTCGGTTCCTTTGCTCTCAG
>CAYRJT010000079.1:0-1927 GCA_964424675.1 uncultured Lachnospiraceae bacterium | reverse complement strand
ATTATGATGCCTATTATCTGAAGGCATTACGAACCAGAACGTTGATCAAGAGGACATTTGATCAGGCATTTGAAAAATATGATTTGATTCTCGGACCGACAGCCCCGACAGCTGCGCCACGTCTTGGAGAATCCCTGATGGATCCAATCAAAATGTATCTGGGAGATGTTTACACAATATCTGCGAACCTTGCAGGATTGCCAGCTATGAGCATTCCATGCGGCATGAGCAGCGGAGGACTGCCGATCGGACTACAGCTGATTGGAAATTGTTTTGAAGAAAAGAAAATGATCCGTGCAGCCTATACATTTGAGCAGACCTTCGGGTGTGCAAAACCGGCACCTGCCATGACGGAAACCATCATGAGGGAGGTGAATCCGGCATGAACAGGGAATATATGACAGTCATTGGCCTCGAGGTACATGTAGAACTGGAAACGAAGACCAAAATCTTTTGCGGATGTTCTACACAGTTCGGAAGTGCACCGAATACACATACATGTCCTGTTTGCACCGGAATGCCGGGATCTTTGCCTGTACTGAACAAACAGGTAGTGGAATATGCGGTGGCCGTCGGACTTGCGACAAACTGTACGATTACGCAGTACAGTCAATTTGACCGAAAGAATTACTTTTATCCGGATAATCCACAGGGATACCAGATTTCCCAGCTGTATTTACCGGTTTGCCGTAATGGACGTGTGGGGATTGAAACAGAAAATGGGAAAAAGGATGTCAGGATTCATGAGATTCATATGGAGGAGGATGCCGGCAAGCTGATTCACGATGAACAGGAGGATACTTCCCTGGTGGATTATAACCGTTCTGGCGTTCCACTGATTGAAATCGTGTCAGAACCGGATATGAGAAATGCAGAGGAGGTCATTGCATATCTGGAGAAGCTGCGTCTGATTATCCGGTATCTCGGAGCTTCGGATTGTAAGCTGCAGGAGGGTTCTATGCGTGCAGATGTCAATTTGTCGGTATGCGAGGCCGGTTCTGCCAGATTCGGTACGAGAACAGAGATGAAGAATCTGAATTCCTTTAAGGCAATTACACGTGCTATTGAGGGAGAACGGGCTCGTCAGATTGCACTGATTGAAAGCGGCAATCAAGTGATTCAGGAGACGCGGCGTTGGGATGATCATAAGGAGTATTCCTATGCGATGCGCTCCAAAGAGGACGCACAGGATTACCGGTATTTTCCGGAACCGGATCTGGTACCGCTGATCATCAGCGATGAGTGGCTGGAGGAGATCCGAGCAAAGCAGCCGGAGCTGCGGGACGAAAAGCGTATTCGATATCAGGAAGAATATGATCTACCGGACTATGATATCGATATCATTACCGGCAGTAAGCATATGGCAGATCTCTTTGAAGCCACTACAGCCATCTGTCATTCTCCGAAAAAGGTATCGAACTGGCTGATGGGCGAGACCCTACGCCTGCTGAAGGAGTACGAGGAGGATCCAGAGGATATCCGGTTTTCACCTGAGCATCTTGCTAGACTGATCAAGCTGACGGATCAGAATGTGATCAATTCAACAATTGCCAAGGAAATCTTTGAGGTCATGTATACAGAAGACATCGATCCGGAAATATATGCAGCTGACCATAATCTGACCACTGTCAGTGATACAGGTGCTCTCAGGACAGTGATAGAGCAGGTAATCGCAGACAATTCCCAGTCTGTTACAGACTACAGGAACGGTAAGGAGAGAGCCATTGGATTTCTAGTCGGTCAGACAATGAAGGTTATGCAGGGGAAAGCTGACCCCGGAACGGTCAGTCAGCTCCTAAAGGAATTGTTGTGATTTCAATCGAAAAAATATGGTCATGACTGTGTCGAAATAGCTGATTACGTGGTTGACAACCACCAGCAACTATGATATAAATATTAAGCGGGTCAAAAATGACCCGTTTATTTA
>CAYRJT010000078.1:0-9458 GCA_964424675.1 uncultured Lachnospiraceae bacterium | reverse complement strand
CAATATTATCAAAATGCGAATTTTCCAGCCACAGCTCCTTATTGAACTGTGTTGTACATACCATTCTCGCTGCATGCCTCAGTACTGTTTTAATGCATGTAATGGAATGAATCCTGTACCCAAAGTACAGACTTCTGTCAGTATACACAAACGGTATCCTTGCAAACATACCCAGACACCTTAAGAATCCGAATGTAATCAGGGATTCAGACATCTGAATGTGTATGATATCCGGCTTTTCAGCTTTAATCGCTCTTCTGAAGGAACCTATTCTGCAGATAAAATTCTTGATCCGCTTTCCTCTTTTATCTTCTCTGTTCTCATCTGATGAAAATTCAACAACTCGAAAAGGCAGCTCCTCTTTATGCATATGCAATAAAGCCGGACACGCAACTACCGGTTCAAATCCCGTCCCAATCAGGCCTTCACATAGTGTTTGTGTAGACATCTGCGCACCACCGGGCAGATCAATTGGGTACTCCATCAGATACAATACTTTATAAGACATAACGGCCTCCGTTTATTTCTATCTTTCTTGTTGAAGTATCAACCCCGGAACCAATGATTTCTCAAAATACCGGCTTTACTTCCCGGTCCTTCTGCAATATCCGTATCTTTGCCAGCCTCCAGACACTGCGCCAGCCGCAGTACATTCTGTGCTGCTACCTGTGGATTCCAAAGCTTATGCATCTGTTCATATGCTGCACGACCGTATGTTTCCTGTAATTCCTTGTTTTGCAGCAGCAGCTCCAGATTCTCACTCAGGCTGTCAACACTCCCGCTTTGAAATACAAGTCCCGTTTCTTTATGCTTCACAAGCCATGGAGTCGCTCCGCAGGCATGACTGGCAATCACGGCGCACCCTGCATTTAATGCTTCATAGATCACAGAACCCCAGCCCTCCCAGAAATTGCTCGTCATCAGATATACATTGGCCTGAGCCATGGCATTTCTGGCATCCATCGGAGAAAGAAAATCCACAAATGTCGTAATATCGCTCAATCGATAATGTCTGACCATTCTCTTGATATGTTCACGTTCTTCACCTTCACCTATCATGGTCAAGGTAAACCGATAGCCCTTGTCCCGCATTCTCGCTGCCGCCTCAATGACCAGATCCGGTCGCTTCAGTTTGAGCATTCTGCCGGCCCACAGGATTTTCGTAATCTCTCCGTGAGGCTTCTCTGACATCAGCTGGTCGATATCGTATTCCAAATGCTGAGGAAAGTATCCGAACTTGTAACATTTATGAATATAACAGCGCATTTTTTGATAATCATATGCAGTATAGGCACTGGCGGCCAGTATATACAGATTCTTCTTTCTGTTCCTAATATGCAGATGATAATACTTCTTTGTCAGACGTGGAATAAAAAACTTAATAAAGCCCTCCTTCAAAGGCCTCTCTGAATAGCGGAAAGTCAGTTTATCTGCCAGCAGTCTGGCTTCAATGAACTCCTCGGGAGCCGTACCCATGACAACGATATCACTATTGATTCCTAATTCCATCGCATCTGCATGGTTTTGTTCACTCGTATGTGTCTTCAGCACATACGACGGTACTTCTTCGCTCCCCCAGCCCATTCCGGCCCGGAATGCCTCTATCGGCATTGTTTCCACAAACGTAAAGCCATCTCCCAGCAGACGATGCCATTCATCACATAATGCTTTCTGATGATGATTAAAATAATTCGAGAAAAATGTCAGTGTCATCTTGCTATCAGCTTTGCTGCCTCCATCGCGATACATTCAAACAGATAAAAAGGAGAATACCCATTATCACGGTATATGGAATACTTGATCTTGATACGTTCAATTGCTTTTTTCATACTCTTTTCATGACTGGTGCCATTCATACGGAAATTAGCTAACACCTCATTGACCGTCTCCACATGGGCTCCGTTTTTCTTAAGCCGTAATATGAGATCATAATCATCATGAATGGTATTACATTGATATTGATAAATTCGATACATATCAGCTGTAATAAAAGTGGTTGGGTGATTCCAGTCTCTTGAAGTTGCATATTTACGGTTTCTCGCATGCTTGATAAATGTTTTCCCCGTCGGGAAGTGCATTCTGAGATCCGCAAAAAACAAATCATAGCCTTTTTCTTCATAGCATCTGACGGCACAGGCTAATGCGCATGGCTCATACCAGTCATCGCTGTTGATCATGCCGATCAGCTCTCCCGTTGCCCTCCTGATACCCTTGTTCATGGCATCATAAATTCCTTTGTCTTCTTCGGATATTACGATATAGTTTATATGCTTTTGTTCAAATCGACTTCTGTACTCCTCAACAATCAACAGGGTATCATCGGAGGATACTCCATCCACAATGATATATTCTGCCGGAGGATAGCTTTGATTCAGAACTGACTCAATCGTATCCCTGACAGTAAGAGCGCTGTTATAGGTTACAGTTATGATACTGACAGTTGTTTTCATATCCGTCATCCCCATCACTTCTGCTTCTGTTCCGTCTGATGTTCATTTGCAGAAAAAGCAGCTGTAGAATCATCTGCATTAAATAATACAAGAATCGTCTGAAACAATAGCTGTATATCCTTCAGGATACTGTAATTCTCTATATACATCAGATCCAGCATCAGCTTATCTCTGGAAGAAGTATTATACTTGCCTATAATCTGAGCATTGCCTGTCAGACCTGCCTTCATACGCAGACGATACCGAAATTCAGGCATTTCCTTCGTATAATCTTCAACATTCTCCAGCATTTCCGGGCGTGGTCCTACAAGACTCATATCGCCCTTCAATATATTAAAAAACTGCGGCAGCTCATCAATTCTGTATTTGCGAAGAAATCTGCCAACAGAAGTCACTCTGTCATCATCACCTGTTACGGAATAATTATCTACATTCTCCTTCATGGTACGAAACTTATAGATCAGAAACACCCTGCCATTTGCAGTCGCTCTTTTTTGTCTGAACAGTACGCTTCCCCCGTCATTTTTCTTAATGCAGACCGCGCTGACCAGCAAAACAGGACTGGTAATGATCAAGGCAACCGTTGAAATCAAGATATCCATTAATCTTTTGATCATACGTTGTTCATAAGTAATCAGATGAAACTGCGACGAATAAAAAGAGATATCGTCAATGATGACCTGTTTGGAATTACGTTCCAGAATATCTGCAATCTGTGGGTTGAAATAAATATTTTTCAGATTCTGATAGCAGAAATCTATTATATGAGTCCTGACATCCACTGGAACATCATATAAAAAGACAGTACTGACCGCCAGCATTCTGTCTGTCAGATCCTCTCTCCGATAATCAACAATATCCATCACACGGTACTTCTTCTTAAAATCGTCCAACGCTCCGGCTACACGTTCAGCATTCTCTATATCCGAAGTAATAATCAGACAGGATTCTGCTCCTTTAATCCAGAAATAAAACGCATTTCCAAAATGCGTCATCGCGATATAGATGAATGTCTGTACAATCATTACAATAAACAGGATGCTTAGATTTTCAATTTTAAAGGTTCTGTCATTTGCATCATTCGTTTTCATAATAATCAGCTGGAAGTATGTAAACAGATCCGTTATAATCCCTGCCAGTACAAGAGAGAATATGATCTGTTTTGATTTTCGTATTCCAACGTCATACTTTCCGTAAATACACGTCAGCAGAAACAGAATAATCACATAGGTGGACAGAGTAATCGCCGCTGTTCTTGATAATGTTGCTATTTCCGGATTATCTATGGCAAACATCAAAAAGAACGTTGCAAGTGCTGCAGCGTACATCACAAATTCAAACAGGAGTATGATGCTCTTTTCAAATTTGATACCTATTTCTTTCCATGTATACTTCTTTCTCATCTCTTATCCTCAAAATGCATCATATACTTCTGATATATATTCTGTATAGCGCCTTTCCTTACTATACAGCATTGCACGGCTGACACACTGCTCCCGTGTATAGTTCACACCCTTTTGTGCAATGATTCTTTCAATTGCCGCAATCACACCCTGGATACTGTTGCGATCCACAGCGATACCGCATGTATCGTCCAGACTTTCCGGGCTGCCGCCTGCCTTAAAGGTCACGACCGGTGTTCCGCATGCCAGAGCTTCGATATTTGTCGTCGGAAATGTATCCTCCAAAGTCAGATTCACATACACATCTGCCATAGAGTAAAGTGCAGCAAGCTCTTCCACACTGTCAGTCTTACTCAGTCCAATGATTGCTTCCGGAAGCTGCGACAGCTGTTCATCATTTAATCCCAGTAAAATAATCGCATATCTGTCACTCAACGACTTTGCCAGTGCTTCAAACTGGGCCAGTCCCTTCCGTTCGCGCCAGGGATTTGCCACACCGAGTAATATAAATTTGCCTCTTAGACCCAGCTGGTTTTTCAGCTGAAAAATAATATTCTCGTCCTTTCTTTCCTCCTGCATCGGATGAAAGTGCTCCAGTTCAATACCGGTAGGAATGACAACTGTATGATATTTCTTTAAAAATGACTGCTGTACCTTGGATGCCAGCCAGTGTGAAGGTGTCACGATTGTCAGATCATCAAAGCCGGTGAACAATTCCTTCTTCTGCACATAATTTTTCTTGGAGTGATCCATAAACCATGACTTCGGATACTCTGCCAGCTGTTCACAGCTGTCGCACTCTGTCATCCATTTGTTACAGCCAATATACTCAAAATGTGTACAATGTCCCGTAAAACTCCAGCAGTCATGTAATGTCCATATGATTCGTCTGCCGGATTCCTTCAGATATTCAAACAACAGTTTCATATTCAGATAGTATCCATGAACATTATGCAAATGTACAATATCCGGATTAAAATCCTCAATGACCCTTATAAACTCCCGCGTTGCATGCGCAGAAAAAAAGCCCTGACGATCCATCAGTCTGCTCATGGCTCCATGAAAATAGACCTCCTGATCATTTCCAATCCTGTATGAGCGGTATCCTTCAGGTACGCCTCCCCTGCCATAAGCGAGCAGACATGTATATCCGTGTTCCTCCAGAACATCATACAGTCCTGTCATAATACGTCCGACACTGCCCGTTGCGCACACTGTATTGACAAGCAGAACCTTTCTGTTCTCCATGACATTCAGCTCACCTATTGTTTCCTGTGTCAGTACGTCCACCTGTTTGATTGTATCATCTATCTCAAATCTATCCATTTTTATACTCCTGACGGCTTATGACTGCTCGTCCTCTGTTTCCCCTAATATCAGCCTCATGACTCTCTGCTGCCCTTTATGGAACTCTCGTCCCAGCTGCAGATTTCGCATTTCCTTACGAACCTTTGGCGTATCGATCAGCCATTTCACGGTCTGAATAATCGTCGTTTCGTCCTGTTCACTGCCGATACCCAAATTGATAAAGCCATTCTGTATCCCGGCAAATACATGTTCTGCTTCCCGTTCATTCTGCGCCAGCACGATCGCCGGAACACCCATACTTGCAAGTTCATAAACGGTTCTGCCCTGAGATGTAACTGCAAGATCCATTTTATTCATATAAGCGCTGACACGCTTCACATCTGTATGTACATAGATGTGATGTGCCTCGTCATTGACCATTTTCTCTTTATTTCCGTATGCAAACCCAATCAGAAAGTGGAAATTGACTAACGGATATTGCTCATGCAGCTGTCGGCAGATACCATAGAGCCTGCCTGTCAGATCTGACGGATCCTCTCCGCCGAAAATAACCATTACATTTTCTACCTTCTCTGAAAAGTCCTTTGGAATTTCCTCCAGAAACTCATCACGGATACAGAAATACTTGGATCCATAATATTCATTATGCAGCTTTTCTCCCTTTTCATACAGAGCATTGATCACTGCATCTGCATATTTTGCTCCGGGACCGATATCCTCAAAATTCACGACACGATCTGCATACTGAATGACCATTTTCATATAGTCTTCTGTTGTATTCAAAATATCATTCACAAGAATATCCGGCTTGTATTCCGCCAGTACACTTTCAAAATCAGCAGTATCCTCTACCACTCTGACCGGAAAAAATGATTCCTTCAGTTTTTTAATGCCCATCTCAGAATCCTGATCGATTACAAAAAGGAACTGATGCCCTGTCAGTTTATAAGCCAGAGTCAGACAACGATAAATATGACCCATACCCAGCTGAGGTTTCCCAACCGTATGAAAAATGATCTTCTTCCGTTTCATGATACTTTCCGCAACAATCCAGTCTGCCTCTGTATCAATGTCTACAGCCTCATCCGGTGAGATTTCAAAGATATTGATCTTCTTTCCGATTCTGCCGGTTTCAGAAACACATTCACGACGTGTCATCAGAAAGCCGCCTGTTTCTACATAGTTTTTCGGAAGTTCCTGAGAGTTCAGACGTTTTTCATAATTTTTTACAATCATTCCGTCTTCCTCACGCCAGGACAGGTGAGGGTTATTCATGGCTGAAATAATCGTGTCATAGTCGGAATTCTGGAAGAACTCAATAGCACGTTTTAATGTATCTGTCTGCAATGTAGGAGAGGTTGCCTGCATCGTGATCACAATATCATATTTGACCTGATGTTCTCTTTCCATCTCAAGCATCGCATGATTGATAACTGGATCCAGTGTTACCCTGTCCGTTGCAAGCTCCTTCGGACGGTTGACCACAGTCACGCCCAGCTTGTCAACGATGCCGCCTAATTCCTCATCGTCCGTAGACACTGCTATATCTACATCTATGAATGTCTTCAGATTCTTGGCATTCTGCAGTGCATAATAAATCAGCGGTTTTCCGCACATCAATCTCACATTTTTTCTGGGTATTCTTTTCGAACCGCCTCTTGCGGGAATTACAATCAATGTCTTCATTTTTTTAACCTCTTCTTCAGAATTCCTATCCCATACAGTATATCACGTCTTTTTATAATTGCAAAAACTCCAAGGATCACAATCGCCAGTGCATACCGTTGAATGATTGTATTATAACACAGCAGCAGAGCAAAACCCAATACCATTGCCACTGCCATCATGCTGAAAATAAACAGATTGGCATATACGCTCTTCTTGACAATAAAGCGTGTCGCTATATAGTGAAACAACAGCAGGAATAAATAGCTGAGTAATGTTGTATATGCAGCAGACTGATAACCAAACCGCGGAATGGCAAGAGTATTCAGTCCGTAATTCATCAATGCCGCCCAAATGGAGCTGATGGCAATGATTGGCGTCTTTTTATAAAACAGTTCCAGATTGACATAGTTCGTATAGAAATATTGTGCAAGTGTACCGAGTGCAACTGCCGGAATAATCATCTTAGCTTCCCAGTAGTCTCTGGAACCGAGAATACATACAATTTCAGGTGCCACTGTAATAAATCCGAGAGTCAGAAATACGCCGAGAAACATGAGTTTCTTATTTGCCTCTCTGATTTCTGTACGTTTATCCTCATCCAGCTGCTCATTGAACCAGGGAAGCCAAGCCTGTCCAATTGCATTTGTAAAGATAGACAGTAAGGTCGCAATTCCGTAACCCCAAGCATAAAGTCCTGCCTCTGCTTCTCCGACCATATCCTTGATCATGATACGATCCACCTGTCCCAGCACAACAAGTGCCAGTGCATGTGGAATCATCGGTAAGCCCATTTTCAGCGCATAAACCCAATATTCCCTCTTATAGAACACCTTGCCCTGTCTCAGAATCCTGATATAGAAGTACAGACCGAGTAGGAATGTCATGCTGAGTGCTCCGAGAATCTTACCAATATACCTTGCATCATTAAAAACAAGCATTAATACAATGGAGAAAATAACTGTTCCGATGCATATGGATGCTGATACCAGAATGCTGCTCCGGTAATTGTACTCGTACTTAAACTTCTGCAGCATATATTCTACGGATGGAGAAATCACGAGATAGACAAAAAGTACAATGACTAACGGAACCTCATATTTCATCCATGCCGACAGCTGATTTCTGAAAATCAGAGCCAGTAACAGGACGATAAAAGCAAAGGTACTGGATAAGGACTGCAGGGCAGACATGTATTCATCGAATTGGTCCTTGAAGTCTAGCTTCGCCCTGCCGATGCTGTATACAATACACAAACAGGTGAATATATTAAAGATTTCTATCCATGAGTTAAAAATGTTGGCAATCCCATAATCTCCGGGTGTCAGCATTCTTGTATAGATCGGTGAAGTTATGATTCCGACCGCCCTGATGCCGACGCTCGCAATCGTATACCAAAACCCCGCCTTAATGGCGGTTCTGCCTCTTGATTCCTCAGCCATTTATTCTATCATCCCATCCATCAGGATCGTATCTTCCAAGATTTCAACTGCTGCTTTTCTTCCGATCAGCTCCTGAACTCTCGTCGGAGAGATTCCGGTTCCCGGTCTCTTATAGGTCAGCATATCCTCTGTCATCACTGTTCCTGCCGGGATGTTCACGGCAGATACAATGGAACGTCTCGCATTTTTACGTGCTGTCTGCTCTGTCGCAAGACATCTGATCTCACCACTGCCGCGCAGTACATTCAGTTCTTCGATTCCCTGCAGGATTCTCTTCGCATCCTCCGGATCCATGGCATGATAATGATCATTGCCCTTTAAGGTTTTGTCTAATGTAAAATGTTTCTCCACACAGAGTGCTCCCAGATTGTAAGCTGTCTTGATGACATCGCAGTTCTCAGTCGGCTTTGTATGGTCTGAATAGCCAATCACAAGGTCAGGAAACTGTCTGGCAAGGGATGCGATTTTATTCAGATTTGCATCTGCAAGCGGTGTTGGATACTCTAATACGCAGTGCAGCAGAACAATCTGCTTATCATTATACTGACGAATCGTATCAATCGCCGCCTCGATTTCCGGAAGCTCTGATGCTCCGACAGATACTAACATCGGCTTATTCTTCTTCGCCTGATGTGCAATAAACGGCAGATTCGACAGGTCTGAGGAGGAAATCTTATAAACCTCCATCAGTTCATCCAGATAATCAGCAGATTCATAGTCAAATGCCGTTGACAGAAATTCTATGCCGACTGCGTCTGCATACTCCTTCAGTTCCCTGTACTCCGCATATCCGAAGCTGTCAAACTTCTGAAACAGCTGATATTGGGATGTGGTCGGTTCTTCAGACGTATCCCAGTAAGACGGCGATGCCTTGGCAGCAAGTGTTCCTGCCTTATAGGTCTGAAACTTGACCGCATGAATCCCTGCATTTTTTGCTTCCAGGATCATTTTCTTCGCGGCTTCCATCGGTGTAATCTGCTCTTTCACCGCTATATCATAGTAATTTACCCCGATTTCCGCAATCAATACAAATTGTCCCTGTGAGAGTCTTTCGCATATTGTACTTTCCATAATATTTGTTTTCACCATTTCCTTTTTTGTAAATCTTCTTAACGGTTGTGTTCCTGCAGCCATGTCTCATAGCCGCTGTTGTAAAATTCTTTCAGTATAGACAGCTCGTGTGTGAACTT
>CAYRJT010000077.1:0-9494 GCA_964424675.1 uncultured Lachnospiraceae bacterium | reverse complement strand
TCCTGACCGAACCAGTCGGGAGGAGTAAAGGCAAGTGCCTCTTCTTCTGATTCAAATTCTACCTCTGCAAGCTGCAGGGGAGCAAAGGGTTCTGCAAAGAAATCGAGTTCTATCGTGTACGTGAGGTACGGGATCAGAACTCTTTTTTTTGTAATCACATTTCCCTCAGTTTTGGACTTTAGCTGCTCATAAGCCATGCGGTTCAGCGGCAGATTGTACTCTTCACGAGCCATCAGTCCTTTTCCTTTGTAAGTCATGTAGTAGTTGTCATCCTCCATGCGGACGCGAATGACCGGATCGGTACACAGATATGCCTGTTCGATCATGTGAAAGGGATAGGATTCGATATCATCAGGTAGATTTTTGATTAAAAATTTTCTTTCAATTTCCATGGATTGGTTCCTCCCGGGTATTCTAGCGACGGAATTGTTACTGTCCATATAGTAACATATTTTCAGTTTGGCTGCCATCAATAGTAGTTACATTTACTTGGAAATCATAAATCTCGAAACTTTACATTAGGATTTGGGACGGGTATAATAGAAGTCAGGATTTACAAACAAAGGAGGACTACAAAATGGCAAATGCTAAAATTGAGACTTACAGGATGGGTGATGTGATTTTTAACCAAGGTGATAACGGAAATAAGATGTATGAAATCAATCACGGCCTGATTGGTATCTATGTTAATTACGGAACAGAAAATGAAAGATGCCTCGTCGAGCTGAGTGACGGAAAATACTTTGGAGAGATGGCAATGATCGAGGATATGCCTCGCAGTGCTACTGCAGTTGCTTTTCAAGAGACGGAACTGACAGTGATTACACAGCCTGAATTTGTTGGATATATTGCAGACCATTCTGATGTTGCCGTGTCTATTATGACGCAGCTGTCCGGCAGACTGCGTGCGCTGACCAATGACTATATGGACGTATGCAAGACCATGTCAGAGCTTGTTGCAGAAGGAATGACGGCAAAGAAGCCCAGTCTGTGGAAGAAAATGAAGAAGTATGCGGAGGATTACGACAGACTTTCCAATGATGCGTTTGTAAAAAGCGGATATGATGCATACTATATGATGGATCACTTCAGTATGTATTACTAAAATTATCTGCTGTGAGCTGCAGCATGAAGGAGTCAATATGATTCAATGTCAGATCACCCGGAACTATGCAAAAAGATTTCTGGAGCTGGGATATCCGTGTGAGGTCATGGACGTGGCTTTTCCGGACTACAACGAAAAACTGATCCTGGAAGCCTACAGTGGCAGGACGATGAATTCCATGCATGCTGCATTTGTGGATATCAATTATGCCAGTAATGATGTGAAAATAAGAGAGATATCGCAAAAGCGTGTAGAGATGTCTATTGAAACGGGAAAGAAACTCGGAGTGAAAAATGTGGTCGTGCATACCTGCTGCCATCCCGTGCTGATCAATCAAAGTGTGATTGATATCTGGTGTGAGACATCAGCAGCCTATCTCGGGATGTTAGCGAAGCGGTATCAGGTAAAGATTTTTGTGGAAAACTCACTGGATATCAATCCGGATATTCTGAAGAGACTGATGGAACTCTCGGATCATGAGCTTTTGGGAGTCTGTCTGGATGTCGGTCACGCCAATCTGTCGTCTGTACCAGTTAGTGTATGGGTAGAGGAGCTGAAGCCCTACATCGGCTATATGCATTTAAATGATAATCATGGAGTGTATGATGATCATCTTCCAATCGGACAGGGGGATATTGACTGGTTCAGTCTACGCAAACAGATTCATCAGATGAAGGAAAGACCGATTGCGACAATAGAAGTTAGCAGGCCGGAGGATTTTGAGACATCCGCCGCTTATCTGGAGGAGTTGAAATGAGTGACGAACGAAAGATTTATGAGCGTATTGTAAAGGATATGGCAGAAGGAGTCATTACCATCAGTGCAGATGGAATGACCACATTGGTCAATGAAGCCTGCAAGAAAATTCTTGGAGTAGACGATTCCGTCTTAGGGGTCAGCTTCGCAAAAAGCTTTTTCGGGCGGGAAGAGAATGATGATTTTAACCAGACGATATTAAATGCTATTTATGATCACGCTACAACGCAGAGCAGTATCGTGGATTATGTTGTTGATGAGCAGAAGAAAAAATTATATGTGACGACTTCTTATCTAAAAGGCACAGAATTGGCAGATGCTATGGTGTCACGGAAAAAGGAAGGTCAGAAATCCACATCCTCTGACCTTGAAAATAATGGAGTTGTAGTTGTCATTAATGACCTTTCAGAGCTGTATGAACTGAAGGATGCAGTCAAGGCGATGGAGCAGATCAAGGCACTCAATGAGCAATTGAAGCTTCGTAATGAACTGATTTCAGAGACATTCGGACGGTATTTATCGGATGAAATTGTTGAAAAGCTGCTCAGTTCACCGGACGGGAGAAGACTCGGTGGAGACAAGCAGGAGGTTACGATCATTATGAGTGACATTCGTGGCTTCACGGCTATGAGTGAGATTATGCCGCCTGTGGATCTTATGACGATGCTCAATCATTATCTGGCAGTGATGACCGAGATCATACAGAAGTATAAAGGAACCATTATCGAATTTATCGGAGATGCCATCTTTGCTATATTTGGAGCGCCGATTGCATGTGAAAACGGCGCAGAAAATGCAGTACGATGTGCAGTTGAGATGCAAAATGCCATGGAGGCAGTCAACCAGTACAATGAAGAGAAGGAGTATCCGCACTTGGAGATGGGAATCGGTATCAACACCGGTGAAGTCATCCTCGGTAATATTGGCAGTGAGAAACGTGCAAAATATGGTGTGGTCGGACAGAATGTGAATCTTGCCGGACGGATCGAGGGTTATACAGTCGGCGGACAGGTACTGGCCTCCGAGAGTACAACAGAGCGGGTCAAGGAATATCAGTACCGCAGTGTACATGAGATTTACCCAAAAGGCATCAAGGTGCCGATCAATGTCTATGATATTGCTTCTGTCGGAGACCTGATGTGTCGTACAGATACGGATGAACCAGTAGCGGTGGAGCCTTCTGTTGAGATTGAGATTCATGTATTTGACGGGAAATATGCCAGAGAAGAAGCGGTGAAGGGTCACATTCTAGCCAAGTCGAAGAATCGAATGCGTCTGGATGTGAAAATGGAGCTGTATACAAATATAAAATTCCTGTATGAAGGGTCAGAAATGATGGGCAAGTACATAGAGAATGACCTGATTCAAATTGTTACGCTATAAGAAATGAACGAAGATGACGATCAGGGTAAACAGTAGATTGAAAGGAGGCAGTATATCATTATGGCAAAGGTTTATTTGTTTTTGGCTACAGGATTTGAAGAAATAGAAGCACTGACAGTGGTGGATATACTACGCAGGGATCAGATCGAGGTCGTTATGGTATCCTCTGAGAATTTGGAATACGTGACAGGTGCACACCAGATTACAGTGAAGGCGGATCTGCCGTATCATGAAGCAGACTTTGAAGATGTGGATATGCTGATTCTTCCCGGCGGTCCCGGTCATACAATACTTGGAGAGCATGCTGAGCTCGCTGAGAAGATCAAGGCATATAATCTCTCCAGAAAGAGGATTGCTGCAATCTGTGCGGCACCGAGCATACTTGGAAAGCTTGGAGTTCTGATTGGGAGGAAGGCAGTCTGCTATCCGGGATATGAAAAAGACCTGCGGGGTGCTCATGTCCTGAAGGAAGAAGTTGTTACAGACGGTAATATCACGACAAGCCGAGGCGTCGGAACTGCCATTCCTTTTGCACTTGAGCTCGTGAAGCTTTTGGACTGCGAGACAGAAGCAGGTGCGATGAAGAGCAAGATTATCTACAGACAGTGAAATGAACCATCGGCAGCCTTGAGAACCTTTCAAGGCTGTCAGGCTGTAGATAAATTGCACCCATCTTTTTTGCCTCCGGCCTCAGAGCGGATTTTGGACAAGAAGTATGCTCCGTGAGCATATACGATTCCAAAACAGCATCTGTAAAATGTCATATTATTTCTGAAATAATCCCAAACTATGAATATGTGTGAACTACAAATATAAAAACTTTATGAAATGCGACAGACCTTGTAAATTTGTCGGTTGATATTTATGGAGTCATCGCATATAATCGTCAATGGACAACATGGTGTCGGGTAATGCAAACGACATTTGAATGATATGGAAATGAGGAAATCTGGTATGCGATTGAGAAATGTAAAAGTAGTAGGTTTGCTGTGCGCTATGGGCTTGATGCTAAGCGGCTGCAGCCAGAAGGAAGAAATGACGGAGTATGAAAACCTGCGGGTCAAGGAGGAGTCTCCTCAGATTGAGACGATTTCCAATACAGGAGAATTTATCGGAACGATTGCTACAGGAGATACAGTGTCTGTAGTGGCAAAGGCAGCCGGTGAGGTGTTGGAGACATACTTCAAAGAGGGAGATATCGTGAATGAGGGAGATCTGCTCTTTGAGGTAGATGATACACAGGCACAGCAAGCAATCAAGTCAGCTCAGGCGGCATATGCACTTAGTAAGAGCAGCGCAGACAGAACGCTGGGAAGTTCTCTGGATGCACAGGCTATCACAGCGACTTCTTCCTATAAAAATGCACAGATTGGTGTCGATAATGCTTATTATAATTACTATAATACATGTGATGCGATAGGAGATGCACGCAGAAGCATCGAGGATATGAAATCTTCCAAGGATGGCATGAACGGTCAGAAGGAAGAATTGAAAAAGCAGCTGGCAGCATTGATCGCAGTCAATCCTAATGACCCAAAGGTGACAGAATTAAAGAATGCCATATCAGCCTTGGAAACGCAGATCGCTACCATAGACAAGTCAATTGTTTCCACTGAAGCAACAAAATCACAGCTGGAATCCAGTATCCATACCTACGAAAATGCAATTGCATCGGCCGAGATCAGTGAAGCTGCAGCAACTGCGAACCTGAACCTGACCGTAACAAAAATTCTCTCAGAGGCTATGAGTACAGCATCTGCAACAGTCAACCAGGCGCAGGTGGCAGTAGATAACGCCAGAGAATCTCTGGACAACTACAAGATCAAGTCACCGGTCAGTGGTGTGATTGAGCAGATCAATGTGGAAAAATACGGAATTACACAGGCAGGATCACCGGCCTATGTGATTACTACAGATGAAAATAAAATTGCCACATTTTATGTGAGTGAAAGTAATATTAATCATGTGTCACTTGGACAGAAAATCAGTATTGAGTATGCGGATGCTGTTTATACCGGAGATATCACAGAGATTGCAGACAGTATCGATGCGGCGACCGGAATGTTTAAGGTTGAGGCTTCGGTCGACGGAGGCGGAGAGGGTCTTTTTGCCGGTTCCAGCGTCAAGATCATATTGGAGACAGCAATTGCAGAAAATGCGGTAACGATTCCGCTGGATGCTGTTTACTATGAGGATGAGCAGGCTTATGTATATATAGATGTCAACGGAGTGGCCACAAAGAGCTTTGTTGAGGTCGGTATTTATAATGAAGACAGGATTGCAGTGACAACGGGACTGACCGGAAATGAGAAGATCATCACATCATGGTCCGCCAGATTAAAGGATGGAGAGCAAGTAAATGGGGTTGACTAAATTATCGCTAAAGCGTCCGGTATCCGTCATTGTGGTCATTGCTGCCATCATCGTATTCGGTGTCGGCTCGATCTTTGGGCTGAACATGCAGCTGTCTCCGGATATGGAAATGCCGATGTTTATTGTCATGACGACTTATATAGGAGTGTCGCCGGAGGATATTGATGAACTGGTCTCACAGGAGATTGAAGAGGCCGGAGGTACATTAAAGGGATTGAAGAACATACAGTCTTCATCTGCAGAGAGTATGTCCATGGTTATGTTCCAGTATGAATATGGAACAGATATGGATGATGCGTATATGGATCTGCTGGAGGCTTTGAATGAAAATGCAAATAAGCTGCCGAGCGGAGCGGGTACTCCGCGTATCATCGAACTGAATATCAATGCGATGCCAACAGTCATGATTTCTGCATCTGCAGACGGAGATATCGATCTGCTGAATTACGTGGAAAATGATGTTGTACCGGAACTGGAACGTATTACAGATGTTGCTGAGGTAGAGGTATCCGGTGGTAAGGAGGCATATGTCAGTGTTTCCCTAAATCCTCAGAAGATGGATCAGTATGGTCTTTCCATGAGTACCATCGTGACCTATATCAATGCCGCAAATTTCAATATGCCGGTTGGTACTGCCATTCAGGGCAATCAGTCCATGAATGTCAGCATCAGTGCAGAGTATAATACAATTGAACAGCTGCGTTCTATCCCGATCACAACAGGAAAAGGAACGGTTATTCAGCTGTCTGATGTAGCGGATATCAGAAATAATTACGAAAAATCAACATCTCTCAGCCGGTACAACGGACTGGATAATGTGACCATCAGTATTACCAAGCGTCAGAGTGCTGGTGATGTTGCTGTGGCAAATGATGTCAAGGCAGTCATCGAGAAGCTGAAAACAGAGGATTCAGGAGCGAACTTCCTGATCATATCAGATACCAGTGAGGATGTTAAGGATTCACTGAAAGCGGTAGCGGATACACTGTTATTAGGTATGGGATTATCTATGCTGATCCTGTTCCTGTTTTTCGGAGATTTCAAGGGGAGTTTGATTGTTGGCTGTTCTATGCCGATTTCCATATTGATTACATTTATCCTGATGAAGCTGATGGGCTTTTCACTGAATGTTGTTACAATGGGAGGTCTGGTTATCGGTGTCGGTATGATGGTGGACAACTCAATCGTCGTATTGGAAAGCTGCTTCCGTAAAAAGGATGACGGACTGACTTACCGTGAAGCAGCAGAAGAAGGAACCAGGTTCGTCTTGAATTCTATCGCTGCATCAACGACAACCACAGTGGCCGTATTCCTGCCGATCAGTCTGACCAAGGGCTTGTCCGGTCAGATGTTCGGACCATTGGGATTTACGATTGTATTTTCGCTGCTGGCATCTCTGGTATCGGCTATCACGCTTGTGCCGCTGTTCTTTTCCAGATATCGTCCGAAGGAGAGAAAGGATACAGTTGTTACAAGAGCTTTGGCTAGAATCTCTACACGCTATTCCAAGATGCTGCGGGGAGTCCTGCATCATAAAAAACTGGCTGTACTGATAGCGCTTATTTTGCTTGTTTTATCTGGATTCGGAGCATCCCTTTTAGATATGGAATTGATGCCAGCGACCGATCAGGGCCAGATTGCATTTCAGATCACGGGCAGGCCGGGACTGTCACTGGAAAAGTATGACCGGCTGCTGCAAAGCCTGGAATCAATGGTTGCAAGCAATCCGGATGTGGAATCCTATAACGTCACAGCTGACAGCTCCGGAGCAACAGCTTCAGTGAATGTTTTTCTGAAAAAAGACAGGGAAAAAGAAACATGGGAAACTGCTGAGTCATGGAAGCTTGCCATGAAGGGCATAGCTGGATTTGATATCTCTGTAGAAGAAGTCACGAGCGATATGGGAAGCATGGGGGCACTCGGCAGTAGTGGAACAAAGGTCACGCTGATGGGAAGCAATATGGAGGATTTGAAGGAAGCCTCTCTCATGGTAGAGGATATCATGAAGGACACGCCGGGTATCATTGATGTGACATCAACCGCCTATACAAGCGGCAGCAAGGCAAAGCTTGTCATTGATCCCCTGAAGGCAGCCTCTGTAGGATTCACCCCAGCAGGCGTAGCACAGGAAGTGAATCATGCACTCAGCGGTGTAGATACGATAGAAATTACAAATCAAAAGAAGTTATATACAGTCACGGTGGAATATCCGGACGAAATGTACGAGAACGTGGCATCTTTAAAGAATCTGGTTCTGCAGGCACCTACAGGGAAAAAGGTATTGCTTTCTGATATCGCAGAGTTCATATATACTGACAGTCCGGAGCAGCTGACCAGATATAACGGGAGATATAGTGTAGATATTACAGGCACTACATTGCAGGATGCTAAATTCGATGCACAGGACAGTGTGGATGCAAGAGCCCAAAGCTGTCTGTTCCCTGGAGATGTGGCAATCGGTTCGACGACACAGACAGAAATGATGACAGAGGAATTCTCCAGTCTCGGAACATCCATTATCGTTGCAATCCTGCTGGTATTGATGATTATGGCGATGCAGTTTGAATCAGTCCGTTTTTCTTTGATGGTTATGTGGTGCATACCGTTCAGTCTGGTCGGATCCGTCGGTCTGATGCTGTTAACAGGAACGACTCTGACCATGGTGTCCATGATGGGTCTGCTGATGCTGGTTGGTACAGTTGTGAATAATGGTATTTTATTTGTGGATACAGCGAATCAGCTGCGAACGGACTATGGACGTGAGGATGCTTTGGTCGAGACCGGACGTATCCGCCTTCGTCCGATTCTGATGACCAGTCTGACGACAATTTTAGCTATGGTGCCGATGTCACTTGGAATCGGAGAAGGAACGGAAATGATGCAGAGCATGGGCGTTGTCATCATAGGCGGCTTTGTGGCATCGACAGTCCTGACACTATTCCTGATCCCGGTATTTTATACACTGATGGATCAGGTCAACAGCGGTGAACGCAGATTATTTAAGGGGCCAAAAAAACATGCAAAAAAACCCGGAGCTGACAGAACAGACGAAACGTAATCTTACAGAAGCATTTCTGAATATCTATGACGAAAAAGATATCTCCCGGATATCAGTCAAGGAAATTGCAGAACATGCAGGGTATAACAGAAGTACATTTTATTCATATTTTGATAATGTACAGGATGTGCTGGACGATGTGGTGGATTCTCTGTTTGAGCAGGCAAGGAAAATCGGAGAATCTCACGTGGATTACAAAGAGTGTGGCACAGTAAACAGGGCTGAGGATTTGACCAATCTGAGTCCAGATGAGGGTTTTGTGAGGTTTTATGAGGAAAACAGCAAGGTACTGACCATTATGTTCCACAAGGTCAGAACACCGGTATTCACGCAGAGACTGCGTGAGTGGATCCAGCCCGAGTGCGAGCAGTTCCTCAACAGCCTGTCCGAAAAGGAAAGGCTGGAGATGACGTATGTCCTGGAGTATCATATCAGTGGTCTGTTTGCGATCCTGACCAAGTGGTATAAGGAAGAGAAAAACCTGACGATCAACGAAATCTGGAATCTGATAGCGCAGATCAACAATCAGGGAACCATGAGTATCATGCATAAAGTGTTTATGAAGAATAGAAGTCAAGAAATGAAATGAATAATTTACCAACATAATCATTTGAATTCTCTCACATAATAGTACCAAGATAAGTGATGAAAACCGTTGTGTATCGAGGAATGACTTAGATAAGCGACGAGAAGTAGTCGCTTATCTATCAAATAGAGTGAGTAGTTAATAAAACTCAATGATTATGGAGGTGAAAAGAATGGCAGCAAATAAGAGTGGATCAAATAGAATGCAGGTACCTGAGGCAAAGGCAGCTATGG
>CAYRJT010000076.1:0-9573 GCA_964424675.1 uncultured Lachnospiraceae bacterium | reverse complement strand
CACTGCGTATGGAACAAATCTTCACCAACATCATTTATAATTCCTACAAATACGCCAACACTCCCATTGATATCGCTGGAGAAATCCTACCTGAATATCTGCAAATCACACTGCAGGATTATGGTCCGGGCGTTGACTCCGAGGAGCTGCCCTGCATCTTCAACCGCTTCTATCGCGGCAGCAACACAGGCGAGCAGACCGGCAGCGGTCTGGGTCTCTATATCTGCAAATGTCTGATTGATAAAATGGAGGGTGAAATCTACTGCAGTAACGAAAATAATGGATTTCTGACCACAATCAAAATACCTCTGGCCTAACCAGCCAGAGGTATCTTCATCTATCCCGGATATTCTGTTATTTCATCCACTCACCATGTATCTGAAACGTCTGTCCAGCTTCTCCTACGAGCACCAGATAACCGCCCTTCGGAAGCAGAACCTCTGCCTCATTGGTTAACATAATTGATGATGCCATACAGTCACGCTTTTCATTATACAAATAATATGCACCCTCCTTGGGAGCCACTATCTTCACCGTCTGATTCGCATACTCTGGGTCTATCCTGTACCACTTTGTCTCTTCACTTCTCGTCATCGTGACCTCCTGCGCAAGCTCCGCTATAGAAGACACATGATCTTCTGAGAGATAAGGCAGAGTAGACAGCTTCAGACGCTCTCCTGTTCCATCTCCATCTGATGTACTGCACTCATACACCGCCAGATCACGGCCTGTCATGATGGGCAGATCCACCTCGCAGACTGCATGATCTTCGTCCTTAACCACTGCTGTATCCGTTTTCTTATCTGTATGAATATAACCTGCAAGTTCACGGTTACACTGCAGCTCTACAACACCCTCTGTATAGTAATTCCATGCGTTATAAACGGAATCCGTCAGGAAATAAAGTCTTCCGTCCCGCTTCTGCCATTTTTTCAGTGTCGCTGCATCAGCAGTTCCTTCCTCCACCTTTTGTGCAAATGCAATACTCGTTGCATTTTCGCCCAGACCATAGATAGACTCATAAGCACTGCCAGTCATATAGGTCTGCCCATTTTTCTCTTTTAAGAAGCGAATGGTTCCATAGCCCAGATTGCCGTCACTGTTGCAGGTCAGTTTGCCGGTATGACTCAGGTATGCACCATTTAACGGCACAAATGTGCCCTCACCAACATAAGCATACTCCTGTGTCACAGCATATTCATCCTCCAGATTTTCAAGCAGCATTGTCCCTTCTTTTGAAAATGAAACCAGCATCATCTGATTACTCAGATAGTATCCGGCAAATTCACGCATTTTTTCCGGCAGCGGCTTTGTCGGGGGTGTTTCCTGCACCTGTACCTTCAGATCCTTCTTCTCATCAATGATGCCTTCCTCCTGCAGAATCTCCAGAATCAAATCCTGAATGGCATACGTCGCATCATCTCCGGAGCCGCCTGATACAATCATAGAAG
Source organism: uncultured Lachnospiraceae bacterium (assembly GCA_964424675.1). GTDB lineage: Bacteria > Bacillota > Clostridia > Lachnospirales > Lachnospiraceae > JAAYYM01. The sequence goes on along the minus strand of CAYRJT010000076.1, from coordinate 8,122 downwards.
CAGAAATACCCTCTTCCGGCAGCACAACTAATGCAGAGTTCTGAAACAGAATCGAACCGCCCTTAGAAAGTGCACGGATTCCATATGCGCTATACGGGTAGGTATCTACACAGTCCCAGCCAAGTCCATAATCAAACTGTTTGTCACCATCTACCCGGCAAATGGTATCCTTGGAAGAATTGGATTCAGCCATCTCAGCCAGTGTCTCCTCTGACAAAATTCCTTCATTTCGTCCTGCAAAAAGCTGTCCAAACTGTGCCACGTCTGAAGCCGTACTATAGATACCGCCGCTTCCAATCAAATGGCAATCAATATAAGGAAGCTCAGAGTCTCCCAGATATGTGGCTGCTAAACGCTCCTCCTGGAATCCATACACCGGTGTGAAAGTATTTCTGATTCCCATGGGCTTGAAGAAATTCTGCTCCAGATACTCTGAATATCCCATACCGCTGACCCGCTCAATCAGAAGCTCCGCCAATGTAAATCCATCATTACAATAAACCCCGTAAGCACCTGGGTCTGCCTTGAGTGACTGAGTGGACAGCTCTTCCAGAATCGAATCATGATATCTCGTATCGGATTTTCCAAATGTAAAGGAATCGTGCGTTGTCGTTCCCATCAATCCCGACGTATGATTGAGCAGCATTCGCGGTGTGATGTCTACATAGCGCGGATCTGCCATCGTAAATTCAGGAATATAGGTCACTAGCGGCTCATCCAGATCAAGCTTTCCTTCCTCCTGCAGCTTCATGACTGCTGCCGTCGTATACATCTTGCTGATAGAGCCAATGCCATAGACATCCTTTTGCTCCTGCATCTCTAAATCCTGCGCCATCACCATCGATTCACTTTTTATGTTAACCATTTGGGTCAGCCCCATACAAATCGCAGCCAGAAAAATGCCTTTCAAAAATCTTAAAAATCTAACTCTCATCACACAACCCCCTACTCCGTCAGTAACTCATACACACTGATATTTTTGATTCTTCTGCATGTAAATCTCGCTACCAGATACAATACGACACATAATACACAGCTATAAAGCAGCAATATATACGGATATGCATTCATAGCGACCTGCGTCACACCCATCAATGCAAAAATCGCCTGAAATAATGCCGGAGCTACCATATATGCAAGGAGTGCCCCAACCAGGCTGCCCAGCATCGTTGTCAGTAAGAATCGCAGCGCCACCTGACTGATGATATCGCGGGTCGTATATCCGATTGCCTTCAGCGTTCCATACTCCGTCCGGTTCTTCTGGATTTCCGACTTTGTCGTCACCTGCAGTACACATCCAATGATTAACAGCATTGTTACAAATATGACCATGACCATAGAGCTCAGAATCCGGGAATAAGACTGCAGCTGCGCATCCGCAAAGGATTTCAAATCCGTAATCTCAGAGATTAAAAATGCTGATGAATTACCGGAGCAGATTTCCACGCCATCCTTCCAGATTGAATAAGACACACTGCTGACGCCGTAATCTGCTAATAACCTGGCGATTTTCTCTTCTGCCACAGAGGTCGAGCTGTGATCCACACTGACCTTATATTCCGTCTGCAGAATATCTTTATAGGTCTCTGGTGATACTCCATCCTCCAGATAAACATCTACGCCGTTATATACAAAGTCCGGATACAGCAGTCTAATCCCCTGCTCCTTCATATAAGCAACGAATCCATTTGTAGAAGAGAAGATGCCACATACCAGATAATTCTTCTCTACACCGTTCGCGTGAAACGTGATACTGTCTCCGACACCTTTGCCGGATGTCTTGCTCAGAAAGGAAGAAATCAGCACTTCGTTTTGTGTCTGCGGCATATCTCCCTCATATGGGTTCACATATTCCAGCTTATCAAAATCCTCCTCAACCAATGTAGTAATGGCTTCATTTTCATACTTTAGATAAGCCCCTGTGGCAGAAGCATTGGTTTTTCGAACTTCCGGCCTCTTCATGAGTTCCTCTGCAAATGCCTGTGCATCACATCCCTGTGAAACCTTGACCTGCAGATCAGCAAGCTCCAATCCAATGACAGACATCAGCGCATCTGTATGTGCTGAAAAATTCAATAACAAAATAAATGCGACACCGATTGTAAAAGAACCAATTGCTACAATCAATGTATACACAACATTACTCTTCAGCTGTACAATCAAATTCTTAATTGCAATATGCAGATTCAGCGGAAGCTTCCCCTTCTGCAGCGGAAAGAAAGCACGATAACCCTTTTTACTGCCGTTTCTCTGATTCAGTGCAATGACCGGAGTCAGCCGGCGCATCCTTCTGACAGCAGCCAGACTGATCAGTCCAATCATACCCAATACAATTACGAATGCTCCCAGATCTCCCAATGGATGTACAAAATTCTGCCACTCGAAACCACACAGTCCTGTTAAGAAAGGTGCCATAAATAAATTGCTCAAATAGGAACATGCGATTCCCAACACTCCGCCTACGCAGCCAAGAAGCAGATATTCATACAGATAGGACCTCATAATCTGTCCCAGTGTATACCCCATCGCCTGCAAGGTACCGATTGCCGCCATGGTTTTATGAATTTCCTCCCGAATAAAATTCATGATAATAAAGAGGACTACCATGCAGATTAAAATGGAGACTGCAAATATAATCGCCACTCCGACTAACAGATTTAAAACCGTTCTGACCTGCAGATCTTCATAGCATAGTGCATTCTGCAGCAGATTCTGTTGATCTGATGCATAGGTTGTGTCTCTTAAAAATGCAACCTTCAAATTCTCAGAATACTGTAATACCTCTGCCTCATTTCCCGCAAAACGGGCAGCTAGCATATATGCCTTGCCTGCCTCCTGTGACAGTCCTTGATAGCTTTCATCCGGTATATAGTATTTGTAAAATCCGGAATTGATATTGCAATAGGTGGTTGTCTCGAAATAGCCTGCTACAATAAAGGAGTATGTGGTTCCACGATAGGTCAGCTCATATGGCTGACCAAGCAGTACATGTTCACTTTCCAGCTGAACCGGAACATAGATTGCCTGTGTTTTATCAACAGACGGATCCTCCTTAATCAGATGAAACGGTGCCAGCTGTCTGTCTGCATCCTTGTTATAGAAAAATGCCCCCAGCTCCAGCTCATTACAGTTGTTGGTTGTCGTAGGCATGATCACTGCTTCTTCTTTTTCAAATTCTGTCACACCCTCTGCGCCCTTGATAAAATCCTCATATTCTGTTTTATAGGTTTTCGTCGTACAGGGCGCAATAAAATGTACCTCATGTAATTCCTCTGTTTTCTCAAAGAAAATCTGCTGTGCCCGACTGTTTACACTCAGGCTCAGATCCATAAAAAGCACTGCTAATAATATGAACAGAGTGAGTACGATACAGGATTCCCTTTTCTTTTTGATTGCAAATAAAGCCAGTCGTAAAGATAACATGCCTACCACCCCATTTCACCTAAAAACTGTTTCAATTTCTGTGTTCTGTATTCACGGTCTTCAGGAGTATAAATGCCAAGCTCCAGATCTCCCTGAATGCTGCCATCCTTCAGATAGATGATTCTGCTGCCCCGCAGTGCTGTCTTGATGTCATGTGTGACCATCAGGATGCTCTGTCCCTCTCTGTGCAGTCTCGTAAATTCATCCAGTACCTTCGTGCTGGCAAGAGAATTTAAGGCTCCTGTCGGTTCATCCGCAAAGAGCAGCTTCGGCTGATTGATGATGGCACGCACAATTGCCACTCTCTGCTGCTCTCCGCCTGACAGCTGGTTCGGAAATTTCTGAAAATCAGCTTCACTTAGTCCAACCTGTGTCAACAGTCTGACTGCAGTCTCATGTGCTTTATTACGGTCACGTTCTGTTAATAAAGCGCTGGTCAGCACATTATCCATAGTATTCATCGTATCTAAAAGATGAATAGACTGAAAAATGAACCCGCAGTACTTTCTACGCAAAAGTGCCAGCTGATCGTTGTTCAGTCCATTCAGGGCTGTATCATACAGAGACAGACTTCCCATTGTAGGGGTATCCATGCCTGATAAAGTATAAAGTAATGTGGATTTACCGGAACCCGAGCTTCCCATGATGACGGTAAAGTCTGATTCATACACCTTCAGATCCAGATTCTTCAGTACATGCTGGGTAATGTCACCCGTCTGAAAAGACTTGCATATTTTATTGGCTTCCAATATGACTTTCTTCATAATTCATTCTCCCATTTGACTTAATGATATTTGATATGAATATCTGCCCCGAACGCAAAATAAAATAAGAGCGTCGGGCATTCTCACGACGCTCTTATCATAACAAATTAACTATAAAAATGCTTTAACGATTCACTACCAATTTCTTACCAAATTCTTAACTGTGCCATCTTGTTCATTTAGCATCATTTTGTCAACATTTATATCATTGAATAATAATTTGATTTCTGCAAATGATATGGAAGAAAGAAGTCATTTACAGACTTTATTCAATTTTATGTAAAGGAGCATGTGCTGATTATGAAAAATATGAAAATGTATTTGTTATGCGCATTGACGGTTCTGGCTCTGGGAGCTTTGACAGCCTGCGGTACCAATAATACTACAGGCAATAACGGAACCAATACGACAGATGGAACGGATATCGGAAATACAGATACTGGAACAAATAACGGCACCAATATGAATGGCACGAACGGTACAACAGGAACAAACGGTACAAATAACACAACAGGTACAAATGGAGCAGGCGGAACACTTGACGGTACGACTACCGGTGATAATCTGGATGGTGTAGATATGGATACAACGACAGACGGCGGTAACGGTGAAGGCGGCGTTGTAGGCGATGTTGTGGAAGATGTGGCAGACGGTGTCGGCGATGTCGTAGATGATGTAGCAAATGATGTTGACGGTGTCATCAATGATGTAGATGGTAACGGAACAACCAATGGCACAGGTACTACTAATGGTACGGGTACTACAAACAACGGAACGAAGAACACCACCGTCAGATAATGAGGAAGCAGAAAACAGGTGCTCATTTGAGTACCTGTTTTCTATAGTGTACACTATTCGCTTTTTTCAATAATCGTTCCATCCTGATATGCTCTCAGCAGCTCCTCCAGCTGATATATGGATTCCCGCAGATCATATCCCGTGTCGGTGTCGGCTACCCTCAGACGAAATGCAGAGGTTTCTACAATGACTGAATCTGAAAAAACATCTGTCTCCTGCAAAATTGCATCCTCAGTCGACTTGAATGGTTCATGAGCTACCAGACGCATTCCATGAGAATTATAGACCAGCGTATAGCCCGCTATCCCGGTTTTGCTTTGATATGCCTTAGAAAATCCGCCGTCGATAACCATCAGCTTGCCACCACATTTGATAGGCGATTCTCCCTTTTTCTGCTCAACAGGAACATGCCCATTGATAATGTGTGAAAACCTTGAATCCAAACCAAACTCTGTCATAATCTTATTGACAGTCTCTTCATCATTTAGCAATTCATAGTATTTATTTTTCTTCTCTACATGGCTGGCCTTGTCTGCGATCAGATAACGCTCAAAGGTCGCCATCCTTTCCTTACCGAAAACAGGAGAGTTCGGATTGCCCCAGATATACCATAGAATATCCTGCCCCTTTTCCCGCTCCGCAGGGTCATTTGTCGTGTAGTAGCCACGGCGTGCGTAGTGCTCCAGTATGTCATATAAAGCCCTTCCACTGTATTGCTTTCCAAAAATATTGACTTTCTTAAAATTACCGTTTTCATCAAGTGGAACACAGCCATGATACAGCAGGTTAGAATTATAGACCTTGTACAAGCTGCCCTTGGCAAATAGAAAACGCACATGCTTCTGCAGCTTCTCGCAGCGTGTAAATGCATGGCAGAGACGCTCCATAACCTGTTCTTCTCCCTTGGTCAGCTGATATGGATTCTTCGGATCCACCGTCGGAAACTCCGTATCCTTCAATGCATACGTGACCCCGTCTATTTCAATGGTTTTATTCTCATAGTCAATCTTATCCAGCAGCAATCTGTTTTCCATGCCAAAGCTCTTGCGTTTTTTGATGATCTGACCTTCCAATTTGAACTGAATGATCGTGATTGCTTTATGCATTTTCGTATCGAGAGCTCTGTCATTTGAATTGTAGTCTCCGCTCGTTGACAGTGCAAATGCATCACAATTCACATCAGAATAGGTCTCCATGGCAAAGGTGGCAAGTGGAATCAGATTAATACCATAGCCCTCTTCCAGCGTATCCAGATTGCCATACTTGGCAGACATACGAAGCACATTTGCGATGCATGCTGCATGCCCTGAGGCAGCGCCCATCCATACAACATCATGATTGCCCCATTGGATATCAATCGAATGATAGTGCCGCAGTGTTTCCAAGATTAAATGCGGTCCGGGGCCTCGGTCAAAAATATCTCCGACGATATGCAGATGATCAATAACGAGTCTCTGGATCAGATTGCTGAGTGCCACGATAAATTCCGGTGCACGCCCGATTCTGATAATCGTATGAATGATTTCATTATAATAGGCTTCCTTATTCTGAACCTCTACCTTTTCTGTGATCAGTTCTTCAATGACATAGGCAAAGTCCTTTGGCAGAGCCTTGCGCACCTTGGAACGTGTATATTTGGAAGCCACTCGCTTTGTGATCTGTACCAGACGATGAAGGGTGATTTTATACCAGTCCTCGATGTTGTCTTCCTGCTTCTTGATCAGCTCCAGCTTCTCCTCCGGATAATAGATCAAAGTTGCCAGCATTTTCTTGTCCTTTTCACTGAGCGTATTCCCAAATTCTTCATCTATCTTACGCTTCACTGAACCGGAACCGTTTCTGAGTACATGGATAAACTGTTCATTCTCACCATGTACATCCGTCATAAAATGCTCCGTTCCCTTTGGCAGATTCAGGATCGACTGCAGATTGATGATCTCCGTCGATGCTGCTGCTATCGTCGGATACTGATCTGCCAGTGTCCTCAGATATTTAAACTCCAAATCTTTCATGATGTCCCCTCCACTGCAATACTAGATTCCTACCACACCGCTCATATCATAGAGTCCGGCTGGCTTGCCTGCCAGATACTTGGCTGCCTGTACTGCTCCCTTGGCAAATATTGCTCTGGAATAAGCCACATGCGAAAATGTAATGACCTCATCCTGTCCGGCAAAAATCACGTCATGATCTCCGACAATCGTACCACCCCGGACAGCTGAGATACCAATCTCAAACTTGTCACGAAGCCGCTTCTCTTTGCTGCGGTCAAATGTATACTGGTAGGCATCATTCATGGAAGAATTCACTGAATCAGCCAATGCCAGAGCTGTGCCGCTCGGCGCATCCAACTTCATTTTATGATGCTTCTCCACAATTTCCACATCGAATCCTGCATCTGCAAGAATCGGTGTTACCTCCTTCAATACCTTCATCAGCAGATTGATCCCCATAGACATATTGGCTGATTTTAGAATGGCCACCTTCTTGCTGTCTTCCTTCATTTTTGTGAGCTGTTCCTCACTCAGTCCTGTGGTACATAGGACACATGGAATCTGCTTTTCTACGCAATAGTCCAACAGCCCGTCAACCGCTGCCGCTGCGCCAAAATCTATCACAACATCTGCATCCGTATTACACTCCGTAATGCTCTTTACGACCGGATACGTATTCTGAATATGGTTTGAAACATCCACACCCATCACGATTTCCAAACCATCATCCTCTGCAGCCATACCGGTGATCATCTGTCCCATCCGGCCGTTGCAGCCGTGCATAATTACTTTTATCATGGTGTATTTCCTTTCGTTTTACATTATGTCAGCCTGTGATTCCGATCTGACCATTTCTGAACCTTCACGTCGTTTACAGAAGTCCATAGTGTTTCATTGCAGTTTTGAGCTTCTCTGCATTTTCAGGTTCCATGGTTGTTAAAGGTCTGCGCATAATGCCGGCTCCCATGTTCATAAAGTTCATAGCCTGCTTTACCGGAATCGGATTCACTTCACAGAACAGTGCCCCTACGAGCTCGATTGCATCTAACTGCAGCTTTGTACTTTCTGTGATCTTACCGTCGAACCATTTTGCACAAATGTCATGTGTCTGTCTCGGTGCAACATTGGATAATACAGAGATCA
>CAYRJT010000075.1:0-9622 GCA_964424675.1 uncultured Lachnospiraceae bacterium | reverse complement strand
GGGACTTATTTTGAGTGCCAAAACAAAAATCATCGTCCTTCATTCCAAGGAATTAATCTATACGGGCATCTTCGTGGCATTGGGAATTCTGCTGATCCTGCTCCTGATCTTCATGTTTCTTCCCAACAATGAAAGCACCATCCAAGAAGGTGCTTCCCATGAGAGCGAATATATTGATTCCGAATCTGTATCTACATATGTTCCCGGCGTCTATAATTCATCCATCGTACTGAATAACGCGGTGCTGAATATCGAAGTGGCCGTGGACGAAAACAATATCAACGCCATTCGTCTGGTCAACCTCGATGATGCGGTCGCGACCATGTATCCTCTGATAGCGCCCTCTTTTGACGATCTCATCACACAAATCTATGAGAATCAGTCACTGGAAGGCATCACCTATGCAGATGATAATAAATATACCTCTATGGTACTGATCGAGGCTATTGATTCTGCTTTATCGCAGGCCAGGAACACCGTACTGACAGAATAATCAGCTTGATGACTGTCTAAGATAAATTCTCCAGCTGTTCCTTCCAGATATGGACAGCAGCATCGGATGGCATACGCAGATCTCCACGCGGTGATACAGCAACAGAGCCGACCTTGGGGCCATCTGGCAGGCAGGAGCGTTTGAACTGCTGGCTGAAGAACCGATAGTAAAAGGTACGCAGCCATTTCAGAATCACAGCATCATCGTATTCGCCTGCAAATGCAAGTCTGGCTACACGATAAATCTTTTCCGGCTCATAGCCGAAACGAAGCATATAGTATAAGAAGAAGTCGTGGAGTTCGTAAGGACCCACGATGTCTTCTGTTTTTTGTGAGATCTTGCCGTCTGTCGGAGGCAGCAGCTCCGGGCTGACCGGAGTATCCAGAACATCATATAATACTGTCTTCAGTTCATCATCACCACAGGTATCTGCATAGAACTGTACCAGATGTCTGACCAGTGTCTTAGGAACGCCTGCATTCATGCCATACATGGACATATGATCTCCGTTATAGGTCGCCCATCCCAACGCCAGCTCGGACATGTCTCCGGTTCCGATGACCAGTGCCCCGACTTCATTGGCTATATCCATCAGTATCTGTGTCCGTTCCCGTGCCTGTCCGTTTTCGTAAACCACGTTTTTATTTTCTGCATCATGTGAGATATCAAGAAAATGCTGTGTCACAGAAGCTTTGATATCAATTTCTCTGAGCGTGGCACCCAGCTTTTCCGCCAGCTTGCATGCATTCTGATATGTCCGGTCTGTCGTTCCGAAGCAAGGCATCGTCACTGCCATGATTCCCTTGTGATCCAGTCCGAGCATGTCAAATGTCCTGGTCGTCACCAAAAGTGCCAGTGTAGAGTCCAGTCCGCCCGAAATCCCAATGACAGCCTGCTTGCAGCCAATGTGCTCATAGCGCTTCTTCAATCCCATGGATTGGATATTTAAAATGGAATTGCAGCGCTCACTGCGCTTCTTTTCATCAGACGGTACAAAGGGTCTGCTGTCAAATGTGCGCTCCAGTCTGCATTCTTCCTTGCTGAACTCTATCTCTTCTACCTCATAGTATTCGCGCCCTTCTGTAACAAAGGTACTGATTCTCCGGCGTTCGCTGCGCAGTCTGAAAATATCGATGTCCGCGTAGACGATCTGATTTGTAAAGCATGGAGATTCCGCAAGCATCACACCATTCTCAGCAATCAAATTGTGTCCGCTGAAGACAACATCCTGTGTAGATTCTCCCTCTCCTGCACTCGCATAAATGTAAGCAGAGAGCAATCTGGCCGATGCAGACTCCACCAGCAGTCTGCGATATGCATCCTTGCCGACCGTCTCATTGCTGGCTGACAAATTGACAATGACCGTAGCGCCTGCCAGTGCATGTGCTGTACTGGGTGGATTTGGAACCCACACATCCTCACAAATCTCGGCTGCGATTGACAGGCCCTCCAGCTCCTTACTTTCAAATAAAATATCTGTCCCAAACAATACCTGCTTGCCGTCAAACTCTATCCATTCGGCCTCTTTGGGACCCTCTGCAAAATGTCTGGCCTCATAAAACTCCGAATAGTTCGGTATATTGGTCTTAGGCACAAATGCCCTCAGTTCTCCATTATAAATAACAGCTGCTACATTATATAATTTACCTGCACTTTCTAACGGTAGTCCGATAAAGATCAGTGCATCCTTATTTGCCGTAAAAGTTATAATACGTTTTAATTCTTTTCTGGTCTCATTTAAAAGCAGGTTCTGCAGAAATAAATCACCGCAAGTATATCCCGTCAGACACAGTTCCGGAAATACAATGATCTTTGCACCTTTTTGTATTGCTTCATCCATCAGCCTGCAGATCTCTGTTCCGTTATATTTCGGATCTGCCACCTTGATCTTTGGTGTGACTGCTGCTGCCTTGATAAATCCATTCTGCATGGTATCGACCTCCCTGACTGTTTGCGCTGTGTGCCAAAATAGTAATTGTTATATCTCGATTTAACTTTAGTTCAGTTCAGCTTCCAGATGAAATGACCTGTGGCTTACTTAGCCTGCTGATAGATATCCTTTAATTCATCTACGCTGAAGGTATAAGCGGCGTTGCAGAAGTGACATTTAACCTCTATCTCTTTGCCATCCTGTATCATTTCCTGAATGTCTCTCTTCCCAACACTGATAATAGCCTTCTCTACCCGTTTTTTATCGCAGTTGCAGTGAAATCTTGTCGGAACTCTGTCCAGAATTTCGAGCTTTGCATCATCCAGTCCATCCAGCAGCTGTTCCAGAATCATCTCTGGCGTATTGCCAGCATCCAGCAGTGCAGTCACGGATTTGACCTCTGAAAGTCTCTGTTCCAGTGCCGTGATGACGGTATCGTCTGCATATGGCATCAGCTGAATGATAAATCCACCTGCCTGTTTGACTGTATTGTCGCGTTCCATCAGTACGCCTAGTCCAACTGAGGATGGCACCTGCTCTGATGTGGCAAAATAGTATGTCAGATCTTCTGCAATTTCGCTTGTCTGCAATACAGTCTGCCCATTATAAGGCTCTTTCATGCCCATATCCTTGATGACACTGAGGATTCCCTGTCCGACCGCACCGGCCACATCCAGCTTGCCTTTGCTGTTGGCCGGCAGCATCACGACCGGCTCTATCGCATATCCTTTGACATTAGCCTGTGCATCTGCTGTTACGGTCAGACCTTTTACAGGTCCGTTGCCCTTAATCTGCAGTGTCAGGATATCCTTCTCGCCCTTCAGCATTGTGCCCATCATGGCTCCGGCCGTCAGCAGTCTGCCGAGTGCCGCTGTCACTACAGGACTTGTATCGTGTCTGCTCCTAGCTTCCTCCACCAGATTTCTTGTCGTTGCCGCAAACGCTCTGATCTGGCTGTTCGCCGCCGTCGCTCTTATAATATAATCTTCTCTGTAATCGCTCATCATTTCCTATTTCCCATCTTATTCTATGCGAAGCCTGCTACTTTGTATGTTCACGGGCAATGATGTAGATTCGTTCGCTGTCTTCCCGAACTGGATTTCTGGTAAAGGCATCGTAAGCTGCTACAAACTCTAGATGAGCTTCTCTGAGCAGATTTGTGATCTCATCCAGCGAATATGCCCTTTGATAATGTGTTTCTTCATATTTATGATAACTATTGTGACTGCCTTGTCTGAAATCATCCTGCTCTAACTCCCCCAGACTATATTCCGTTTCTGTCTGTTCTGTACACTGATGGATTCCATCCTTGATAAACAGGGTCAAATCATACTCATTGATCCTGTCCTGTTCATCATAGAAATTCTCCCAGATAAAGCTTCCTTCGTCACGGTTTTCGGCAAATACATTGTCGGCGAGTACTTCCCGATACTTGTATTCCGTATTCAGATCAAAAACAAACAAACCACCGGGATCCAGATAATTGTTAACAAGCTTGAATACCTGCAGCAAATCTTCTTCCCCGGTGATATAATTCATACTGTCGCAGATACTGACTACCGCTGCAACTGTCCCATATAATTCAAATTCACGCATATCCTGAAGCAGATACAAAATATCCTGACCGGAATCTGCCTGACGCTCTCTCGCAATTGCAAGCATCTCCTCGGCTGCATCCACGCCAATCATATCGAATCCCTTGCAGGCCATCAGCTCCGTGAATTTTCCTGTCCCACAGCCCAGGTCGAGTACAATACCATTTGTTATTTTATATTTACTAAGCAATGCTGCCACATACTCACACCACTCACCATATGGCACATCATCCATAAACAAATCATATACACTTGCAAATCCTGAATATGCATCCATCAGAACATCGCCCCGATGGCTCCAAACAATCCTGCACTTGCAAGGCCCATGATAATGCCTGCCAGTAAGACTCCGCCCAGCACAGCGAACACGCTTGATTTAAAATCCATATCCAAAATGCTGGCTGCCAGTGTCCCCGTCCACGCGCCCGTACCCGGAAGAGGAATTCCTACAAACAATAAAAGTGCTATAAACAGTCCCTTTCCAGCCTTGGACTGCAGCTTCTGTCCGCCCTTTTCGCCCTTCTCCAGACAGAATGTAAAGAACTTTCCGATAAACTTCTTATCCGCGCCCCACTCCAGTACTTTCCGGGCAAATAGATAAATAATCGGTACCGGAACCATATTGGCCAGTACTGCAATAACATAAGTCGGTACAATCGGAAGTCCCAGACCCACTCCAACCGGAATCGCTCCACGAAGCTCAATCAACGGCACCATAGAAATAAACGCTACCCACAAATAATTCTTTAACATAATCTCCTATTACCTTTCTATTGATTCTCCAAATATTTTTTAAGCACTTCCAGCAGCTTGTCCATCTGCTCATCCGTACCGATGGAAATACGCAGATAATTGCCGATTCGTTCAGGTTTGCTGAAATATCTCACCAGAATATTATGCTCACGAAGCATCTGAAACAGCTCCGATGCAGGCACAGAACGATGAGAAACAAATACAAAGTTCGATTTGGAATCTCCAAGCGTAAAACCAAGCTCACGCAGCAACGGTTTCACACGCTCTCTCGTCTTCACGGTATCTGCCACAATCTTTTGCATATATGCAACATCATGAATCGCTGCAGTACCGAGACGAATAGCGGTTGTATTCATAGTGTAAGAGTTAAATGAAAATTTAACATCGTTCATATACCGGATCAGCTTCTTGTTTCCCATCGCAAATCCAATACGAAGTCCCGCCAGCGCCCATGCCTTGGAAAAGGTCTGAACCACAAGCAGATTCTCATATTTGTCAATTAATGAAACCGCTGATACTGCTCCAAAATCAACATATGCTTCATCCACGATTACGACAGAGTCAGAATTGTGACAAATAATATCCTCTATTTCAGAAAGATCTGCCTCTTCACCTGTAGGTGCATTCGGATTGGCAATGATCACACCGCCGTTTTCTCCGAAATAGTCCTCTTTACGAAGCTTGAAATGCTCATCCAGAGGCTTTGTCACAAATGGAATGCGGAACAGGTCTGCCCATACATCATAAAAAGAATATGTAATATCCGGAAACAGAATCGGCTTCTTTCCATAGAAAAAGGTCAGAAAAGCAATTGCAAGTACATCATCTGATCCGACTCCTGAAAACACCTGATCCGGCTGCAGATGACAATACTCTGCCCATGCTTCATTCAGATCTGTCACCTTTGGATCCGGATACAGCCGCAGCTTTTCGATATCCATCTCCTTTGCCATCTGTACCACCTTCGGTGATGGCGGATATGGACACTCATTTGTATTTAACTTGATAATATCCGGATTCTTCGTCTGCTCACCGGGTGTATATGGTTCGACCCGGCGTATATTGTCTTTCCAACTCATGCCATCAATCATCCTCTCCTGTCAATCGTTCTCCATCACTTCCATAGTACTGTTTTCATAAGATTGTTTCTGTCAACATGATTCACTATCATACAAGTTCATACAGACAGAGCTTACTGCAGACCGATCTCCTCAGCCAGTTCCTTGAACTTTGGCAGTGCATTGACGATTGTCTCATAGGATACACAATATGCGATCCTGACAAATCCGGCACATCCAAAGGAAGACCCCGGCACGATCAGCAGATGATACTTCTTTGCTTTCTCGCAGAATTCCTTTTCGTCTGCGATCGGAGACTTCGCAAAGAGATAGAACGCGCCCTCCGGCTTGATGCAGGAAAAGCCGAGATCCTTTAATCCATGATATAATGTTTCACGGTTACGATTATAATAAGCGACATCTGTCTTTTCATCTATGCACTTTGCAACGACCAGCTGGAACATGGACGGCGCATTGACATAGCCAAGGATACGATTTGCAACATTTGCTGCGCCCTGTACCATTTGATAATCATCAATTTCACACGGAATGACCAGATATCCGATACGCTCTCCGGGCAGTGATAAAGACTTGCTGAAAGAATAACCTACAATCGTATTTTTATAGTATTTTGTCAGATACGGAACAAATGCTCCATCATAAACAAGCTCTCTGTATGGCTCATCTGAAATCAGATAAATCTCTGTCCCATACTCCTGCTGCTTCTTTTCCATAATGGCGGCCATCTTCTTGATCGTTTCCTCTGAATATACGACACCGGTCGGATTGTTCGGCGTATTGACAAGCACCGCCTTGGTCTTAGCAGTAATGGCCTGCTCAAACGCGGTCAGATCCGGCTGGAACGTTGTCGTATCCGGTGCGATTGCAATCAGCCTGCCATCATAGTTACGAACATAGCTTCTGTATTCGCCAAAGTATGGTGCAAATGTAATGACCTCATCTCCGGGATTCAATAATGCACGGAAGATCACATTCAGACCTCCGGCAGCTCCGACTGTCATAATGATATTTTCTGCAATAAAGTGGGTATCAAACCTGCGGTTCAAAGAAGCGCAAATCGCCTCTCTGACATCCTCAAAGCCTGCATTGCTCATATAACCATGCAGTCTCTGACTGTCCTCATCCACCAGTTCCTTGATTGTTTCTGCCACTGCTGCAGGAGGTGCCACATTCGGATTTCCAAGACTGAAGTCATATACATTCTCTGCCCCGTAAATGGCAGCCATCTTCTGTCCTTCCTCAAACATTGCTCTGATGACGGAACTGTTTTTCACTAAATCAACCATTTTATCTGATATCATTTCTATTTCCTCTTTTCATTTCATGACGATTACCCTGCTGTCCACTACACGAGCTTATGTTGATTTGTAGTAATCGTCTGGTTTTTCCCGGAATCTACTCACCGGCTACCGGTGCATTCTGTACACTGACAGAGGAATTCCCGCTGCCCATAAATACCTCTGCAATCGGAGAATCCGCCGGCAGAATCAGAGTCTTAGTTCCACTGCCCTTCATACTTGCTTTGGCAGCATCCAGGGAACGTACGAAGCTGTAAAACTCACTCTTGCTTGCATCATTATATGCATCTGAGAGAATATTCATGTACTCTGCTTCGCCCTCTGCAATCAACTGTTCTGCCTTAGCTTCTGCCTCTGACAGTTTGATAGATACCTCTTTGTCTGTTGTATTCTGGATGATCTTCGCCTCAGACTGCCCCTCCGCGATATACTGTGCTGCAATATTCTCACGTTCAGAAATCATACGCGTATAAACAGCCTGTTTATTGTCATCCGGCAGATCCAGCTTCTTGACCTCTACCGCCATGATTTCGATGCCATACTGATCATAAATGGTTCCAATATGATCCATGATCTCATCAGTCAGGGATTTGATCTGAACGATCTCTTCCTTCTGCTCCAGTACCAGATCATTGGAGCCTGCTACGACCTCGTCCTCCTGTACAGTCACGGTCATCTTGCCATCGCGGCTCTTGATGACCTCATCCTGCTTCATGCTGGAAATGGTATTTTTCATGGCATTGTATACCCATGTATCAATACGGTTCTCCGCATTGGATACGGAATAGCTCAGTGTCTGTGCAAATTTCAAAGGATCTGTTACTCTCCACAGTACATAGCTGTCAATAATCATAGTCTTCTTATCAGATGTGATTACATCTGATGCAGGCAAATCATATAACAGTATTTCTTTTGGCACTGTATCGACTGACTCAATGAATGGAATCTTAAAAGAAATACCTGCCTGCGTTACGACACGCTCCACTCTTCCGAACTGCCTGATCAGCTTGTATTCATTTTCTCTACATACAATCACACTGGACAGTCCTACCCACAGAATCACAATTGCAATGATCCAGCCTATCCAGCCCAATTTCTTCTTACCGTTCTGAGGTGTTCCGTCAGAATTGAATCTTTCTTCTGCCATTATTTTTCACCTCCGTTTGTATCATTCGTTGTATTTGTATTATTTTTTGCTGCAGCTGCCGTACTGTCTGTCTTGGCGGTATCATTATAAAATGTGTCCAATGGCAGAAGCTCCTGCACGGTACTGCCATCTGAGCCCTGTATCACTACCTTCATGCCCGGAAGTACCTCTTCCATGGTTTCATAAAACATACGCTGCTTGGTCACAGCCGGATACTTCATATACTCCTCATACATAGAGTTGAAACGTGCCACCTGACCCTTGGCTTCGTTGATACGATTCTGTTTCTCAGCTTCTGCGTCCTGCAGAATCTTATCTGCATTGGCATCGGCACTCGGAATCTGTTCATTTCTGTATTTGTTGGCATTATTGAGTGAGGTTTCCTTGCCCTGCTTTGCTGTTTCAACGGACTTAAACGCTGTGCTGACCTCTGTTGTCGGCGGCTCCGCATCCTGTATCGTAATATTCACGAGCTGGATCCCGATATCCATCTTCTCAAGCTTATCCAGTATCATCTGTTTGATATTTGCCTGGATTTCATTCTTACCGGTTGTCAAAACAGAATCCACATTATAGGAACCAATCGTCGTTCTGATACAGTTCTGTGCCAGATTGTTCAGGATCAGAACCGGATCCTCTGATGCATAAACTGCCTTGACCGGGTCTATAATACGGTACTCAGCATAAAAATCAATCTTGATAAAATTATAATCAGATGTGATCATCATCGCCACATCTTCTCCTGTCGCCCCGTCATAATTGGCTTCATAATTACTGGTATATCCGATGGCAAAGCCCTGAATCGTCGTATTGACTTTCTGCACCGTCTGTACCAACGGAATTTTAAAATGCAGTCCCGGCTCTGAGACAGCCTTTGCCTGACCAAACGTACACACAACAGCCTGTTCTTCCTCGGCAATCGTGTAAAATGACCCGGATACCAGTATCAGCACAACAACCGCTAACACGATCCATCTTGCGATGCTGCCGATCTTTCCGAGTGCATTTCTGAATTTCATTTCCATTCTCTCTTCTTCCTCCGCTTCCTTTGTGTTTCACAGATCACTCACTGCATTTGTCTCACTGTGCTCCCGGATTCGCATACTTCACTCTCTGCAGACGCTCCTCAAACTCCTCCTTCGGCAGTGGCTTATCAAATAAAAAGCCCTGCACCAGGTTGCAGTTAATCTGTTTGAGAAAATTCACCTGCTCTACTGTCTCCACGCCCTCCATGATGACATCAATGTCCAGATCCTGCACCATATGCACGATATTGGACACAATCACTCTTTCCCGCTCAGAGACTGCATCAGCCTCCAGCAAGGAT
>CAYRJT010000074.1:0-9655 GCA_964424675.1 uncultured Lachnospiraceae bacterium | reverse complement strand
CTCTCAGAATGGACTCTCTTCTTTCACGCTCAGCCTTCATCTGCTTCTCCATGGCGTCCTGAATGGCTGCAGGAGGAATGATATTTTTCAATTCTACTCTGGTAACCTTGATGCCCCACGGGTCTGTAGCAATATCCAGTGATGCTCTCATCTTCGTATTGATGGTTTCTCTGGATGTCAGTGTCTGATCTAGCTCCAGATCACCTATGATATTTCTGAGTGTAGTTGCTGTCAGATTTTCAATTGCCATGATTGGATTCTCTACACCATAGGTAAACAGCTTCGGATCTGTGATCTGAAAGAATACAACCGTATCGATTCTCATGGTAACATTATCCTTTGTAATAACCGGCTGCGGTGCAAAATCTACAACCTGCTCTTTCAGATTGACTCTTCTTGCTACTTTATCTATAAACGGAACCTTAAAATGAATACCCACTGACCAGGTTCCCTGGTATCCGCCCAGTCTCTCTACAACAAATGCATGCGCCTGCGGTACGATCTTTACGCATGATGCTACGACTAATAAAACCAATATAAATAGTACTACTACGATTAAACCTGATCCATCCATGATAATTCCTCCTTATTTGCTTTCCTCTACAATTAGTTTGACCCCTTGAATCTCTGTTACCTCTACCACTTCGCCAACCTTGAACTTCCGCTGACTTTCCTTTGACTTGGCTGACCATTCCTGACCGCCTACCGTCACCTGTCCGATTCCCTGCAGATTATCGATTTCACTGATTACGATTGCCTGTGAACCAATCAGGCTTTCTGCATTGGTTCGGATTCTGTCCTTATTAAAATACTTGACAGCAAGTGGTCTTGTCACCAGTAAAAGAACAATAGAAACCACTAAAAACAATACTATCTGTACTACTAACGGCGCTCCCAGCAGCGATGCAACAAATGCCACCAGCGCTCCTCCTGCAAACCACAGGGTTGTCAGACCCAAAGTAATAATTTCAATGACCAGCATCACCACGACCAGGATCAGCCATATCGTACTATTCATTCGTCAACCGCCTCCTCTTTCTGAACATCAGTATCATACCAATTCTGATTATAATAATGCAGGATATAAAAATATTGCAATCAGAATTCCCAGCACCGCCCCTGCAAATACCTGCAATGGCGTATGTCCGACAAGCTCCTTGAGTTTTTCCTGTGTAAACTGTGGGTTATCAAAAGAATCCATATGTGCGAACATATCCATGAATTGATTCAGCACAGCTGCCTGTGTACCTGTCTCCCTGCGCACCCCTGCGGCATCATACATAACAATAATCGCCAATACGGCTGATATGGCAAACTCAAAGGATGCTGCTCCATACTGCATCGTTACAGCTGTTGCAAGTGCACATACTGTTGATGAATGAGAACTGGGCATACCGCCCGATCCAAAAAGTCTTTCAGGATCAAAAGATTTGGTAATAGCAAGTGCAATCAATGTTTTTAGTATCTGAGCCACTGCCCAGCCAGCTACAGCTGTTAAAAAAATCCTGTTAGATAATATACCCTGAATGATATCCATGAAATAATAACCTTTCCTTTATATATACCGAGTTAATTATACACGACAGTAGGGAAAATAGCAAGAGATGACGATTCTATCCAAATATGCTATACTTGTTTCATTCCAAAAATAATTCCATAAAGAGGATAGTGAATATGAAGGACTATATCAAACAGAATCATCTGCTCCCCGTCTGCTGTATCGCATTAATTCACTGGCTGATTACATTTTTTACGGATCGGCTTGTCTTCACTGCATCACCTACAGATAACTTATCGGACTTTATCATCTGCAAGCTGCTCGTATTAATTGTTTTGTTTTTTGTATACAGAACGCTTTACCGTGTCATCTTCAATCATGACAGAAAAAAATATGCAGAGTTTCATATATTGAAATATTCTCTTATCTGCCTGATTCCTATCATAATCATTCTCCTGATTAAGCTCCCGCAGGGATTTCTGAGTAATGATGAGCGTCTGATTTTTGAATCAGCATCGACCTTGCAGCATGATACATGGTTTTATTATATTACTACTTATTATTATATCATCAGTATGATGCTGATTCCTGCCTGGTTCGGACCGGTTATTCTCAAGGTACTCATACAAATGCTTGTGATCGGCTATGTCGTATACCGTCTGGTTCACTATCTCGGACCCAAATACGGCAGATTCGGATACCTCCCCTTTCTATTGTATCCGGTTATCGCATACACAACATCTGCACACAGACTGCCCATATATTATCTACTGTATCTGCTTCTGATTTCCATGCTGCTCTTTGATCTGCTTGAAAAGAAGTCCCTGACAGTTACGCGTGCCTGTAGAATCCTATTTCTCGGCGCTGTACTGACGCAATGGCGTACAGAAGGTATTTATCTCGCTGTCCTTGTGCCCATTTTGCTGTTTCTTGTCTACACTAATATCAGAAATCGAAAATCCGCATTTTATCTCATACTTGCTTCTCTTGCTCTGCAATACATCGTCTCTGTTCCGCAGAACGGAGTCATTGCGAGAGAAATGGGTGCTGCGGCGGATGATCGTATGAAGCCATTTTATGCATATACAATTACAAATATGTATCGAAACGGTCTGGATTACGAAAAAAACAAGAATGATCTGGACATTGTCGACCGTTATCTGTCTTTGGATACCATTGCTGCTATTAATGAGTATTATGGAGACATCAATTACGAAGATGTACTGATCTTATATAAGGAAGGCTATATCGGAGTCCGGCCGGAAGCGGGTGTGACAGAGTTCTTTGAATATGCTGCTGCACTGAAACGCATCTGTATTCACAACCCCGACGTCTTTTTCCGGACAAGATGGGGTGCATTCTGTTATGCCGCTATGCCCTATCAAATTGTATTTGAAGGAACAGGAATCAGACAGTTGATCAGCTGTGCAATCAGTATTGTCAAAACACTGGCCTATAATCTGTTTATTCCCTGTATCCTCACTCTGGTACTGTGTATATACTCACTCTGTCGAAAACGCTGGTTCACATTCTTTGTAACAGGTGGTTTGATTGCTCATTGGTTCATTGTATTTGTACTTGCACCGGCATCTTATTTTAAATACTACTTTCCGGTATACATGACGGCATACTTTTATCTTTTCCTGATTCTGCTGCAAATCATCTATAACCGGTTTCACAAAGAAGACCCTATACAATTTCTACGTTAATGCAAACCGGTGTCCGGTTATAGGATTCTTAATAAAAGAGCTTCCGATGTTCATATCGGAAGCTCTTTGTTGTTTCTGATTATTTTTGATCTGCAAGACCCAGTCTGTTTACAGCACTGAATATCGCTCTGACAGATGCTCTCGTAATGTTGGAGCTGACACCGACACCATAGGTGACTCTGCCCTCTTCTTCATCCAACAAATGTATATATGCAGCCGCCTGTGCATTAGAGCCGCCCTGCAGAGCATGCTCCTCGTAATCCAGAACCTTCACACTGATACCCATGGATTCCTTCAAGCCGCGCTGAACTGCATCAATAGGACCGTTTCCAACTGCTTCTATCGTGTTCTCGACACCGTAAAGCGAATATGTCAGTTCTACATGTGTATCGAACTGCGAATCATTTGCATCACTCTTATCATCCACCTTCAGTTTTCTGAAATGCAGCGGTTCCTTCCTGTCAATGTACTCTTCCTTAAATGCCTCCATAATACGCTCAGGAGCCACTTCACCCTGTTTTTCTGAAATCAGCTGGATCACCTTTGCAAATTCCTTGTGCATTCCCTTTGGCAGTTTGAATCCAAAATAAGTATCCATGACAAATGCCACACCGCCCTTGCCGGATTGGGAGTTAATACGTACAATCGGCTCGTACTCTCTTCCGATATCTGCAGGATCCACAGGGAGATATGGAACACTCCAGATCGTGGAGTTTCTTTCCCGCATAGCTTTGACACCCTTGTTGATGGCATCCTGATGTGATCCGGAAAAAGCAGTAAATACGAGCTTTCCTGCGTATGGATGTCTGTCATGTACCGGCATCTTACAGCATCTCTCGTATACCTCAACGATATGATTAATATGCTCTATTTCCAGCTTTGGATCGATGCCCTGTGAAAACATGTTATAAGCAATATTTAAAATATCAATATTTCCTGTTCGTTCTCCATTTCCGAACAGTGTACCCTCAACTCGCTCAGCACCTGCAAGCATTGCAAGCTCTGTAGCAGCGATACCGGTACCTCGGTCATTATGAGGATGAACGCTCAGTATGATTGTTTCTCTGTTTTGAAAATGCCTGTTTGCCCATTCAATACGGTCTGCATATACGTTAGGCGTTGTCATTTCGACTGTTGCAGGAAGATTAATGATAATAGGGTCTTCCTTTGTCGGTTCCCAGGCTTCCTGAACTGCCGTACATATCTCAAGAGCAAAATCGTCCTCCGTCCCGGTGTAGCTCTCCGGAGAATACTCCAGAATAATCTTGCCCGGGAACTTTGCGGCACGTTCTTTGACCATCTTGGTTCCCTTGACCGCGATGTCAATGATCTCCTGCTGATTCCTGCCAAATACGACATCCCTCTGCAAAGTAGATGTAGAATTATAGATATGTACAATTGCCTGCTTGATTCCCTGTATGGATTCAAATGTCCGGTCAATCAATTCTTCACGGCACTGTGTCAATACCTGTACTCTGACATCATCCGGTATCATCTTGCGGTCTACCAGCTGGCGAAGAAAATCAAACTCTATCTGTGATGCTGCTGGAAATCCGATTTCGATTTCCTTAAATCCCATATCTACAAGAAGCTGGAACATCTCCATCTTCTCCTCGACCACCATCGGATCAATCAGTGCCTGATTGCCGTCTCTCAGGTCCACACTGCACCATACCGGTGCCTTCTCAATCTGTTTATTCGGCCATTCCCGTTCCGGATAGTCTATGACCGGAACTCTCTTATATCTCTTATAATTTAACATGTGATAATCCTCCATTCTGCTGATTTGTTTACTGTCAGGTCCATCCGTTAGTATACATATTCCCTGCTCTATATGTATCTTAGCAACTTCACTGCTTTTGGAGTCGATAAATCACGCTATACTTTACAATAATTGATAACTTATTTCGCATCACTCGTTTAGCCCCATGTTTTTAGCTTCCTTTCTTAGTGCATTTAAAAACAAAACACAAAATCAGTCTCTTGACTGAGACTGACTTTGGAATCATACCTATGTGAATATCTTACTTGATCACTCACCTAAACCGCTCTCAATCGCCACAACCAACGTCTTAAGTGCATCTTCCTCATCTTCACCCTCGCATACGAACTCTACTTCATCTCCGCATTTTACACAGGCACCCAGTACACTTAGTACGCTCTTGGCATTTGCTGTATTTTCTCTAAAATTAAAAGTAATCAACGATTTAAACTGCATCGCTTCTTTACATAGAATCCCCGCTGGTCTCAAATGCAACCCTGTAGGATTTTTGATAACCACTTTTTGGCTTACCATGATCTGATAACCTCCATTTCTACTAGACACCCTGAAACATAGTATAACATTCTTTGTACTACATCACAAGTACTTTCACTGTTTGATTCCAATATTTGTGATGTTACAGCATTACCTTCTCAATTAATGCTGCCAGTTTTTTCGCCTCTTCATCTATGACTGCTTGATCCTTACCTTCAATCATCACACGTACCATCGGCTCAGTCCCTGAAGGTCTAATCAGCACGCGTCCCTTACCGTCAAACTGCTTCTCCAGTGTAGCGATGGCATCCGCAATCTCGGGATACTCCATAAAAGATTCCTTTTTGTGATTCGGAACCTTGGCATTCACAAGTGCCTGCGGCATCATTTCCATAATCTTTGCCAGCTGTGACAACGGTTTCTTGCTCTCTACCAGAACCTCCAGCAGATGCAATGCACTCAACAGACCATCGCCTGTCGTATTCTCATCCAGAAAAATAATATGGCCTGACTGTTCTCCACCCAGATTAGCACCTATCTCCAGCATTCTCTCCAGTACATATCTGTCACCGACTTTCGTCTTTTCAATCTTGATGCCTTTCTCTTCTCCCATCAGGAAAAATCCCAGATTGCTCATGACTGTTGCAACGATCGTATCACCCTTCAGTTTCTTTTTCTTCTTCATGTAATAGCCGACAATCGCCATCAATTCGTCACCATTGACCTGTTTGCCGTTTTCATCCACTGCCATCAGTCTGTCAGCATCGCCATCAAATGCCAGACCAAGTGAAGCCTTCTCATATACAACTCTCGCCATCAGCTCCTCCAGATGTGTGGAGCCACAGTTCGCATTGATATTTGTTCCGTCAGGATTATTATGAATGGCTATAACATCTGCACCCATTTCTCTTAATGTCTCTGTAGATGTATAGAAAGCAGCGCCCTCAGCACAGTCTATTACAATCTTTAAACCAGAAAGATCAACAGATACTGCCTTCATGGCATGATTGATATATTCCTCTCTTGCATCTGTGCGATATTTAATCTTTCCTACTCCGGCACCGGTCGGAAACGGGATTCCTTCCAGACCACTGTTAATATAGCCCTCGATCTCATCTTCAATGGCATCTGACAGCTTATAACCTTCACCATTAAAGAACTTAATCCCATTAAACTCTACCGGATTATGTGATGCAGAAATCACGACGCCTGCATCCACCTTGTATTTTCTCGTCAGGTAAGCAACCGCAGGAGTCGGCAGTACACCAACATATACCGCATTTGCACCGACCGAACAAATTCCTGCCATCAATGCATTTGCCAGCATATCGCCTGATATTCTTGTATCGCATCCTACCATGATCGTCGGTTTATGCGAATTGTGTTTTGTCAGGGCAAATGCTCCTGCCTGCCCCAGCTGCATCGCTAACAGTGGTGTTAACTCCGAATTTGCTACTCCTCTGACTCCATCTGTACCAAATAATCTACTCATTGCTTTCTTCTCCTTCGGTAAAATCTTCCTGTGTTATTTCCTCACCTATCTGTCTGAGGATAAAATGCATTGACTTTGGCTCAGCCTCCGATATTCCCGTCGGGAACGTAAAGGCTACGCGTCCTGCATAGAAGCCTGTAACTGTTGCTGATGTATCCTCACTCACATCCGGTAATACGGTGCTCACATCAATCACACCCAATGTGGTACTGCCGTCCAGCATACTGAATGTTTCTCCCAGTCCCTTGATATTTGTCTTCAGTATGCCGCCTATATCGGTCAATACTGCCTCATATCCGTCAGGAATATTTGAAAATGTAATGTTATCTGTCGGTATATCTATTTCACGCATCTGCAGTGGTTCTATATAAACCGTCACAGAAACGTTGCCGTCAAATTCCGGATTTGCCAGTGTGACGTCCTTCGGAAGATATTTCCTGATATTGATCACTTCTTCAACATTTGAGGTTGCTCCCGTAACAGACAGATCTTCAGCTGAAATTGCAATAGACTCCAGCCCTGTATATACACTGCCTTTTCCTGCAACCGTTATCGTGGAAGGGGATGCATCCACCACACCTGTCATACCATAATCACTTGTTGTGACACCGGAAGCATTAAAAATCAACGGAATATCCTTTGTCTGCAGCATACTGATATTCACATGAACACTCTCAATACTGCGTGTAATCATACTTTCATCAATGACTTCTCCGGCAGCGTCAAAGAAAACCAATGCTTCATCTGTGGAAATATCTCTTCTCAAACCTGATGTATCAACCTCAGCAGCTACACGGACAATCCTTGAAATAACGGATACAGGACCTGATACTGATACAACATTTACGTTGGTTTCAACATCTCCAAGTGTATATCCCTGTTCTGGTGTGCCGATCGTATCTACTTCAATGGAGAGCTGTTTTCTTGCCAAGTCTTCTATTTTAATCTTTAGGTTCTTAGTCTTTGGTGTTATAGACTCAATCTTATCTGAATATCGGTTAGATTTCACGTCAATTGCGACAGTATCCATAAAAGTCATATCCATCATATCTGCCGTAGCCTTAATATTATCTCTACTCAAATCATCCAGAACAGAGCGTTTGGCTGTTACGGAGACACTGATGATATCACTGTCATCTAGCACCTCATATACCTTGCCCTCATTTGTAATGGTTTCACCATGAATCACTTCAACTGGAATAGAGGAAAAAATTCTGGTATTTATGGGGTCATCAATATTGACCACAACCAGCCATAATAATGAAGATGCAAGGACCGCCAATATCTTCAGGCCGATATTATTGGTTATCTTTTTTTTCATCCTTCGGCCTTCCTTTCCACAGTCTGAACTTCTTTTCTTCCATAACTTTATGCTGTATCATCTGCAGCTTATCACGCAAAAAGTCCGCATCAACATTGCGGTACAATTCTCCGCCTATTGCCACTGATACTCTTCCTGTTTCTTCTGATACAATAATCGTTAATGAATCCGTCAGCTCCGATATCCCAACGCCTGCTCTGTGTCTGGTTCCCAGATCCTTGCTCAGTTCCATATTATCAGACAGTGGCAGATAACATGTCGCCGAGATGATTCTGTCACCGCGTACAATAACTGCTCCATCATGTAAGGGTGTATTATGCTCAAAAATATTGATTAATATCTGGTTTGAAACAATAGAATCAAGCATAATTCCTGTCCGTTCGTACTCAATCAAGGAATCCATCTGCTCCATGACAATCAGGGCACCTGTTTTCACCTTACCCATCTCATAGCTTGCTTTTACAATTTCATTCATCGTTCTGTCGCTGAACAGTTCTCCTGCAACTCTGTTGCTGTCAAACGGAAATAATGCCGAGAAAAGGTTTCTTTTTCCCAGCTGTTCCAGAGCACGTCTGAGCTCCGGCTGAAATACGACAACTGCAGCCGTAATTGCTACCCCGAACACCTTGGTGACAATCCATAAAATTGTGGTCATATTGAAAATTGCGGCAATCAGGACGAATACCAAAATCACAAGAATTCCCTTTAACAATGCCCATGCTTTTGTATTCTTGATCCACACCAGAAGATGATACACAAGAAATGAAATAATGCATATCTCTATGATATCTGTTGGCATAACATTCGGAATCGACAGCCATGACAGATATTTATCTACGAATACTCCTATTTGTTCAAAAAAATGTTCCATCCAGTCACATCCTATAAATCACTTTTTATTCAGGTCTCTTTGGTGCTGATTGTGAATGTATTCTCTTTACCTTAACAGATGGCGTTGCTACCGAAATCTTTGGAATCGCTTTCACGTAATAATAGTATTCATCATCTTCGAACTGTACATACTCAGTTCTCGAATAATCAACATTGAACACAAAGAACTGTAATACAATCATTAACAGAACCGATACAATCGTTCCAAGTATCGTTGCACCAAGATTCGCATTGATATCCAGTGACAAATCTCCTACAAAAATAATCAGGACATCTGCAACAGCTCCGACACCGAGTGCTATCTTCCATGAATGGTCAATCGATAATCTTTTGATCATATATACCAAAATGATCGTTGCCGCAAATGCTATGGACATCAGAATCATTTCTTTGTTATTGATAATATTGTCCACTACATACTTAAAATTTGTAACAGCACTGTCAGATTCCAGATTTCCAAGCTGTGTTGCATTATCCTTCACATATT
>CAYRJT010000073.1:0-9664 GCA_964424675.1 uncultured Lachnospiraceae bacterium | reverse complement strand
CAGGAACACTTCCCATTGGAGGAAACTCTTTTTCAGTGAAAATTTCTTTTCTGCAGAAATAACTCTCTTTTTCACATCCATGACTACATTTCCCTCCTCTTCAAATTGTTTCTGTCCATCGTTCTCTGTGTAACAACATTCAGTATAATGGCCGCGATGATAATCAATCCCTTGATGGCATCCTGCCAGAAGGATGAAACATTGATGAGCGGAAGTGCATTATTTAAAATACCGATTGTAATTGAGCCAAGCAGAACACCGAGTACGGTTCCCTTGCCACCATTCAGGCTGACACCTCCGATGACACAGGCTGCAATGACATCCATCTCAATTCCCTTCGCTGCATCTCCCTGTGCTGATGCATATTTGGATACCCACAGCCCTCCACACAGGCCACACAATGCTCCCATCAGGGAATATACCAGCAGTTTGATCCGATCAATATTGATACCACTGATTTTTGCTGCTTCTGCATTCGAACCGACCGCATAGATCTTACGACCTGTTTTCGTAAATTTCATACAGTATCCAAAAAGAATATAACAGGCTGCTGCAACTACGATCATATTGTTAAACGGCCCGATCTTGCCCAGTGTAAATGCTTTAAATCCCTCAGGTACCTGATAGGCTGCAATCCATTGGTTATTTGCCACCAGATAAGTGGCTCCTCTGTAGATATTCATAAATCCAAGAGTTGCTATAATCGGAATTACATTTCCCTTTGCTACAACCACACCGATAATCAATCCACCAACCAGACCTACCAGAATGGCAATCCCAAATAATACAATGGTCGGAACTCCTGGATGGTCTCTCATGACCAATCCTGTCACCATTCCTGAGAGAGCCAGTGTTGATCCTATGGAAATATCAATACCTGCAATCAGCAGTACGCACATCATACCAAGTGCAAGAATGCTAAGGATCGAAGCATTGACCAAAAGGTCATTGACATTTGCGATATTTAGAAATGTCGTATTTCTGATCTGAATAAATGCACACATGACAATCAGAACAATGACCAGACTCATTTCTCTCGAGGATGTCAATTTTTTAAGATCAAATTTCTTATTCATCTGACTTTTCCTCCTGTTTGTCTGTTTTTTTATTCTTAGCCATCGCATGCTCCAGAATGCGTTCCTGTGTTGCTTCACCACGGCTTAGTTCCCCTGTTACTCTTCCATCACACATGATTGTAATCCGATCACACATGCCCAGGATTTCCGGCATTTCCGAGGATACCATCACTATGGCATATCCGGACTTTGCGAGTTCTCCCATGATTTCATAAATAGCTGCCTTTGCTCCGACATCGACACCCTTCGTTGGCTCATCCAGAATCAAAACCTTCAGATCTGCCGCCAGCAGTTTTGCGACAACGACCTTCTGCTGATTACCACCTGACAATGCACTTGCCTTTACAAATATAGATGGTGTCTTTGTATCTACACGTTCTGCCTGTTCCTTGGACAATTCCCGTTCTTTTTTCTCGTTCAGCCAGATTTTTGAACCAAACTGATCGATGACCGGCAGTGTAATGTTCCTTCCAATTTCCCAATCCAGAATGAGTCCCTGATGCTGCCTGTCTTCAGGCAGATAACCAATTCCCAGCTTCATTGCGTCCTGTGGGCAATGAATTCTGACCTGCTGTCCATTCAGGAAGATTTCGCCCTCTTCTGCCTTTTCCAGTCCAAATACAGTCTCACACACTTCTGTTCTGCCTGCACCGACCAATCCAGTCAATCCAAGGATTTCTCCCTTATTTACATGAAAGGAAACATCCTTAAAATATCCGATCCGGCTCAGGTTCCTGACACTGAGCACCTCTTCTCCAATTTCTACATCCGGTTTCGGAAACAAGTCTTTAATCTCTCTTCCGACCATTGCTTTGATTAATTCTTCATTGGTGATCTGATCCACCTCATAACATCCTATGTACTGCGAATCTCTGAAAACGGTCACTCTGCTGGCCAGACGATACATATCCTCAAAACGATGAGAAATAAAAATAATGGATGCGCCCTCATCGCGAAGTTTTTCAGTAATTTTATATAATTCCTCTGATTCTCTTTTGGTCAGTGCTGCTGTCGGCTCATCCATGATAATGATGCGTGCCTTCATGGACAACGCCTTTGCGATTTCTACCATCTGCTGCTGTGCTACACTCAATGTTCCCATCTCATCTGTTGCACTGAAATCTGCGCTCAGTTCCTTCAGCAATTCGTTTGCAGCTGCATGCATCTCTCTCCACTGCAGCTTGCCTGCCTTAGTCTTCTCATGACCCATGAAAATATTTTCTGTGACGGACAGATGCGGATAAGATGTT
This sequence comes from uncultured Lachnospiraceae bacterium, assembly GCA_964424675.1. GTDB lineage: Bacteria > Bacillota > Clostridia > Lachnospirales > Lachnospiraceae > JAAYYM01. The sequence continues at coordinate 7,338 of CAYRJT010000073.1, read as the reverse complement.
ACATGCTGGTAAATGGCTGCGATTCCTGCTGCCTGTGCCTCTTTAGGGCCCTTAAAATGTACAGGCTTTCCGTCAAGGAACATTTCACCCTCTTCGGCTTTGTGCACACCGGTGATCACCTTGATAAATGTTGATTTGCCGGCACCATTCTCTCCCATCAGGGCATGTATCTCTCCCGGCTTTAATTGAAAATGTACATTATCCAATGCTTTAACGCCGGGAAATACCTTAGTAATTCCTTTTAGCTCCAGAACATAATCTGACACCGCAATTCTCCTTCCATCATAATAAGCAGTTTGTTTTATGTTGCTTTTTATTTGTTTTTATTTGTTTTTTTATCTGAAATAAGTGTATCATCATAATGTCAAATAAGAAATCGTAATTTATTTTAAAAGAGGGTAATATTTTTTGATTCTTGTATTTTTGACAGAGGTCGGCTACAATGAAGAAGAAAATGTAAGGAAATCATGTTAAAGAGGGGGATTACATGCGCTTATTGATCGTTGATGATGAAGATCTGACACGGGAAGGGCTGGTATCCAGCATTGACTGGTCTGCCTTGAATATCAATTATATCTATCAGGCAGATGATGGCTTGAATGCTTTGTCCATGGTACAGAAGTATACACCTGAGATCATCCTGAGTGATGTACGCATGCCCAGAATGAACGGAATTGAAATGGCTGAGCATATCCAGAAGCTATCACCTGACTCCAGTATTATCTTCATGAGCGGTTATTCTGATAAAGAATACCTGAAAGCCGCAATCAAGCTCAAAGCGGTACGATACGTGGAAAAGCCCATCAATCCCGAAGAGGTAATTGAAGCTGTCAAGGAAGCCATTGCACACTTTGAAATCAAGCAGATCACCAATGATTCCCTGCACCATCATAAACGGGAATTATCAGCCAGACTGGCGCAGACACTCCTGTATCCCGTCGAAGCAAATGTGTCACTCAAGGATGCCTTTTCAGCTCTTAATATCACAATCAGCACAGCTTCCACATTTTCCACTGTAATGGTCAAGTTTGCAGACAGCCTGACTGATGTCTCAAAGCATATCATTGAAGAGACCGTAAAGGCATTGTCTGAAAAATGTAGCAAACAAAAAGCTGCATTCGTATATACGACCAAGCAGGATGAATATCTGATCCTGCATTTTGTCTTGAGTGAGGATCATCTACAGTCTTTTATAAACACTTTACGTGATTATCTGAACAGTAAAGAGAAGTTTTTTATTGCTGTAGGCAAACAGGTGCATTCGCCGGAAAAGATATATGAATCCTACCAGTCTGCAGTCATTCTGCTGCAGAGCTCCTTTTTCTTTGAATATGGCAGCATCCTGACCTATGAGGATTCGGTTTCCGCTACCGGCTCTCAGAGCAGCGACCTGAATACGCTCCTCAAAAAAAGTGTTCCAGAAATGAAAGAATTTCTGGTCTCAGGCAATCATGACGCTTTGCATACCTTATCTGCCTCTATTTTTGAGGCTTTACATAATTCACGCAGTATTCTTGCCAACCAGGCAAAAGATCTTTATTATCAGCTGTTCATGGCAATCCATGAGGCTGCGCTCAACACGCATATTCATCTGGACGATGATGAAAATTTTGACACCATACTTGATTATATTTCTCATAGCGATACATTGTCTTCCCTGCATGCCCGCCTGACCGAAAAAACAGAACAGTTTCTGATACGCAGCCGTACAGAAGAAAGCGAGACCTCCACAGTCTTTTTGATCAAAGATTTTATCGCCAGGCATTATGCTGATGAATCACTTTCCGTAAAAGATATCAGCGAGCAGGTCTTTTTATCACCGTCTTATGTCTGTACAATTTTCAAAAATGAAACAAATCTGACCTTGAATCAGTATTTGACACAATACCGTATAGAACGGGCTAAAAAGCTGCTTCAGGATCCCCGCTATAAAATCACGGACATTTCTTCAAAAGTCGGTTACAGTGATGGTAATTACTTCGGAAAAACCTTTAAGAAAATGGTGGGACTGTCCCCATCTGAGTATCGGGAGCAAAACGCACGATGAAAAAAAAGATTCGACAACTGTTTCATTATTATCTGAATGATGTGAAGCTTCAGAAAAAATTTCTCATTTCACATCTGATTCTGGTACTGCTGCCCACACTGGTCGTAGCAGTACTCTTATACAGCCAGCTGTCAAATATTATGCTTTCCAATACGATCAAATCTGAGCAGAATCTCTCTAAACAGACTGTCAATAATATTGAAAATATCATTGATGTTGTCCAATCTGCTGCAAGCTCTGTCGCAGAAAATGAATTTTTCAAATCATCGCTGTATTATTCCTATCATGATCTGCAGCATAATCTGTATTACAATGACAATTTCAAAGAGGAAGCCATTGCTTTTCTGAATAAAACGTCTTCTTTCATTGATTTTTCCACGATTTCTACGATTAAAATCTATGTGGACGAACGACATAAACCTCTGATTGAAAATATGAATACAAAACCTTATGATATCTACAAAGATGTCAGCTCTGTGAAGGGTTCCTACTGGTACGGTATTTTCTCCAGTACTGATAAACAGTCACTGGTATGCCCGTCTCTTTATTTGACTCCAACTGAGAAAAATCATTATGGAGAACTGGCTGTGATCCGTAAAATCAATTATTACATAGACGGAAACATGTCTTATGCTTATGTTGCTGTCTATTTTAACAAGGATACCGTTGACTCAGTATTACGTGAAAACATGTCCATTGCAGACAGTTCCAGTATCCTGATCAATGAACGGGACTCCATCATCTCTTCTTCGAACTCCTATATTTCAGGCAAGTATCTGGTATACTATAAAGATGTCATGGCTAAGTGTCCAAATGCTAACAATTACCGTGTCGTCAGCTTTGGCAAAGAACATGTCTATATGGCATACAATGAAATTTCAAACACGGACTGGATTATGGTTTCCCTGATTCCGACAACAGGAGTTCTGGAAGAAAGCAGCTTTGTTGTATGGCAGTTCATCCTGTTTTATTTGTTCTTCCTGTTTGTTGCATTCGTGATTTCTTTTGCCCTGTCACGTTCCATTGTCCGTCGTATTTCTTCTGTTATAAACCAGATGCGGACCGTTAAGAATGGAACACCGATGCGTCTGGAGCAGTTTGCGTCCCATGATGAAATAGGCGATCTGGTAGATACCTACAACTATATGACAGATGAAATGAATCATCTGCTGACAGAACAGGCTGAAACTGCAAACGCACTTCGTGTTTCTGAATTAAAAGCATTGCAGGCGCAAATCAATCCCCATTTTCTGTATAATACACTGGACATGATCAACTGGCTCTCCAAAAGTGGAAAGGCAGATGATGTCTCCGCCGCTGTGCAGGCACTTTCAAAATTCTACAAATTCACCTTAAATAAAGGAAATATAACAGTCAGTATTGGAGATGAACTGGAACATGTATCACTTTATGTCCAGCTACAGAATATGCGATATAAGAATAAAATTCATTTCTTTATAGATGTTCCTGATGAACTCCTTGACTATGAAATTCCCCGGCTGATCTTCCAGCCGATCGTAGAAAATTCAATCCAGCACGGCATATTTGAAAAGGAATCCAAAGAAGGAAATATCGTCATCACCGGCTGGCTTGAAGGCGATACACTTGTCTTTATCGTATCCGATAATGGTGTCGGTATTCCGCCCGAAAAAATACCGACAATCCTGTCCGGCCGTGATGAAAGTACGACCGGCAGCAACGTCGGTATCTATAATACACATAAACGTCTGCAGCTCTTTTCTGACTCCAGCTATGGTCTTACCTACCGCAGTATACAAAACGTACTGACGGAGGTGGAAATCCGTATCCCGGCCAGAAAAATCGGGACATGACCACCCAATTATTCTGCCTGTAAAATCACCTTTTTGAATCTGTCATATGCATCATTCCACGCTTCTGTATCCTGCGGCTCATAGACTGTGATGTCCTGAGACCGTGCAATCAGTGCTCTTGCCTCTTTCAGATCCTTGATGTCTCCGAGTGCCACCAGCTGTAGTGCCAGATTGCCGAGTACAGTTGCCTCTACAGGTCCTGCCACCACGCGTCTGCCACAGGAGTCAGCCGTAAACTGACATAACAGCTTACTCTGTGTCCCACCGCCTACCATGTAAATCGTATCATAGTGCTTACCGGTGCAGTCCTCGATTTCTTCCAGTGCCATTCTATACTTCAGTGCAAGGCTCTCATTAATGCATCTGACAACCGCTCCGATTGTATCAGGTATCTTCTGTCCTGTCTTCTCGCAATACGCACGGATTCTGCGTGGAATATTGCCCTGCGTACCGAACTCCGGTGCATCAGGATCAATCAGGCTCTGCAGTTTGGATACTCCCTTAGCCATGCTCTCCAGTTCGCCAAATCCGTACTCTTCGCCCTCGCGGATCCACTGACGTCTGCTCTCCTGTATCAGCCACAGACCTATGATATTCTTCAGGAAGGATATCGTACCCTCATGTCCGCCCTCATTTGTGATGTTATATTTTTCTGATTTTGCATTGATGATTGGCTGCTTCAGCTCAGTTCCAAGCAATGACCATGTACCACAGCTCAGGAATATGAAATCATCCTCTTTGGCAGGGACTGCAATCAATGCACTCTGGGTATCATGAGAAGCCGCCGCTGCAACCGGTACAGCCTCCAGCTCCAGTTCCTCACAGATTGCATCGCTCAGATGTCCTGCGATTGTGCCGCTCGGTATGATATCACATAACAGTCTTCTGGGGATTCCAAGCTGTTCTAACACTTCGTCAGACCATGCTCTTGCATTTGCATCCATCATCTGTGTCGTGGAAGCGATAGAGTGCTCTGCATGCTTCTCTCCTGTCAGGAAATAACTGAACAGATCCGACGTGAGCAGCAGCTTATCTGCACGTTCCAGCAGTTCAGGCCTGTTCAGCTTTAATGACAACAGCTGAAATACTGTATTCAGTTCCATGAACTGATTTCCTGTGATCTGATAAAACCGTTCCTTCGGAATGTATGCAAAGCTTTTTTCAATCATGCCTTTTGTTCTTTCATCACGATAATGAATCGGATTCTCCAGCAAATTGCCATTCTGATCCAGCAGACCGAAATCAACACCCCATGTATCAATACCGATACACGCAAAGCCACCGTCATGCTTTGCCTTGATCATACCCTGCTTGATTTCATAAAAAAGTCTGAGAACATCCCAGTATACCGTCTTTCCGACTGTTACAGGATCATTTGAAAAACGATGGATTTCTTTTAGGCGAAGCGTTTCGCCATCGTACATGCCAATCATCGCTCTGCCGCCTGATGCTCCAAAATCAAATGCCAGTATTCTCTTTTCTCCCATCTTGCCACCTCTTCCTATCATTCTATTTTACAACGACTGTTACACCCGCATTTTCCAGTACATCCTTCCATTCGCGTGAAGGTTCCATATTGGTCACGATCGTATTGACCTGATCAAAGGCTCCCATTCTGACAAATGAAATCTTGTCAAACTTAGAGGAATCCACTGCCAGAATCACCTGTTTTGCTGCTTTCACCATATGTCTCTTGATTTCTACATCCGGTTCATTGGAATCTGTAATCCCAAACTCCCGGTCAATTCCCTTGCAGGATATAATGGCCTTGTCTACATGAAAATGATCGATCATTTCCTCTGCCTGATGTCCGACCAGAGCCAAGGCTCCTTCTTTCATCGCACCACCTGTAGAAAATACTTTCCATCCGTTCACATCAGCCAGCTCCAGCATGATTTCTATAGAGTTCGTTATGATGGTAATATTTTTCAGCTGCTTGATCTTTTTGATCACATAAACAGCAGTAGAACTGGCATCCAGCATGATATGGTCACCATCCTCGATCAGTTCTGCTATCTGAGAAGCAATATTCTCTTTGCTTTGCACATTTGTCTGTTTTCTCACATAATAAGGAAGATCTACATTTAATGTTTCAGCCAGCACTGCACCACCATAGGTCTTCTTCACGATTCCTTCAATCTCCAGCTTCTCCAGATCTCTGCGAATCGTTTCTTCCGTCACCTGATAAAACTTACTCAGGTCATTGACCAGAACTTTACCCTCCTGCTGCAGTTTTGTCAGTATCTCGCTTCTTCTCTCTATTGCCAGCATTGTTATATTCCTCCTGTATCATGCATTCGTTGTCATAATATTGACTTCCACAACCGGCTGTCCGGGTTTGGAATCACGGAGCTGTCTAAGAACATACCGCTTTCCTCGACTGCCTTTTTCGCCTTTGCAATGGCCGCCTCTACAGCTGCTACCTCTCCTGTCAGCATCAGATAGGATTTTCCGCACATTCCCCGGGCGATTCGCAGTTCGATCAGCTCTACCTCTGAGCTCTTGGCTGCTTCATCTGCTGCCACGATGATGGATGCTGCAGAAAACGTTTCAAGAACCCCCAGTGCTCTTGGATTGGTCACCTCTGCCGTTCCGTAGATGGCTGGAAAAATGCCTTCATGCGGATTCCCGAGCAGAAACGAATCAATCAATCCGTCATATTGGCCTGCTGCTTCCAGAGATGCCTTTACAGCCGATATCTCTCCTGTAAAGAGCATGATATATTTTCCGGGACATACCGTCTGTGCCTCTATCATTTCTACCTGCGAGGTCTTCAGCACCGTATCTGCTGCCTGCACACCGGTCGGTACATTCATATATTCTAACATTCCGATTGCTTTTGCCATTTTTATCTCTCCCTGATACTATAGCATTGATTTCCATTCTTCTGCAAGTCCTGTCTACCGTGTTTCTTCCTGCCGGATCATGATACATTTCTCATTTGCCTCTGTAACAGTCCCGCTGACAGATGCATGATAAGCAATGGATAATTTACCGTCCGCAGGCAGTGCGATCTGCTGTCCTGTCCTCACGTACTCTCCTGTCTTGACACATGCTGCTGCCGGCGCTCCAATATGCTGATTCAGCATGATCGTAAACACCTGATTTTCTTCCGGTAATGCCTGTAGTTCTGATAATGGTGCCGGAATATTGTATGTGCTGAGTCCAAGACGGCTGATCAGGCGTTTCATAGGCACCATACGTGAGCCACGCATCGCGTTCACCTGTCCCTGTTTCAGATCATCCGCACCCGGTCTGATGCCGTTCTGAGCCAGCTTTGATTTATGTACCCCAATCAGCTTTCTGGGGGCAAGGCTCTGATCACAGGCATACATCTCGCACAGTCCGCACTGTGAACAGGAAAATGTATTGATAAATGGAGTCAGATCACTGGTCGTTCCTGTGGTTGCGGCTCTCATAAATGCGTGCGGCTCGATCGGATGTCCGAGCAGATGCCTC
>CAYRJT010000072.1:0-9666 GCA_964424675.1 uncultured Lachnospiraceae bacterium | reverse complement strand
TAATCTCATTTCCTCCTGTGTTTGCTCACAATTATTTTGTAAGCTCCTAAATTTTTTTAACCTTTGCTATGTTACCACAGGATTCGAAATATGTAACCTACCAAAAAGTATAGTTTTAATGTTTCATCTAATGTACCAGGCCAAGCTGTCTGGCTGCTGTAACTGCCTCGGATTTACTCTTTACTCCCAGTTTCCGATAAATATTGGAATTATGAAATTTGACAGTATTGGGCGACACTGATAAAAGCTCCGTGATTTTTGGCGTAGCGATTCCGTCGCAGTGCATCTGCAGAATTTGCTGCTCCATCTTCGTCAGTGGTTCCTCTAGTGTCGATATCCGGCTCATGTACAACGGATAGTTTTGTGCCATTCTTTCTGTCATTTCCATGACCGCAACATCATACTCATCAGGCTTTCCCACACTATAGGCCTTGAGTAACGGCAGTACCGCTATTCCTTCCCGTGCAATCACCCATACGAAATGATATTCCTTTGCCTTTTCATAAGCCTCTGCAAATGCAGTACTCCATCCCTGATTCTTTTTCTGAAAGTTCAGGATGGCATGTAACAGCTGAATTTCAATTAAAATATAGGTTCTCTGCATTTTCTCCGCATAAAAGGAAAGCTGATCCAGTAGTCCCATTGCCTTGCTGTATCTATGCATCTGGATGTAGATGCGCACCTTTGTCAGATAACGTAACCTTTCCATTCCGGAAAAATCATGATTTTCATCGGGAGCCTCCTGATACCAGCGGCTCACTTCCTCCTGCTTATTGCAATACATATCACACCGGCACTGCAGTGCTTCTATATTATTCAATAACTGTGGTGCTTCCGTAGACGCCCTTCTGTAAAAGCTCTGTAACAGCTCTGCTGCATTCTCCATATGATTATGCAGGATATGCAGATTCGTAAGAATACCGACCGCGACAAAGCACTGCTCTACCTTACCGCCTGCTTCTGCCTGCATCCTCCCCTTCTGTACAAGCGCTGCAATCTCAGAGGCATCTCCACCCTTTTCAAAAAAGCTCTCAGCCAGTGCAAGATTGACAAGGCCTTTCCCATATTTTCCAAGGATAAATTCTACCGGCTTTCCGATTGTCCTTGCAAGCTCTCTGTCCTTTTTGCTCCATTCACTGAAATCCTTACCTCCGTTCATCATGGAGGGAAGATTGCTCGTCACAGATAGTTCCGGCAGGATTGCCGTACGTGCCCCGATCAGGACATTGGCGTGCTTTAGCAGACTCACCATCTGAATCGTTCCTCTATGCGGCAGCGCGATGTCCAGATACAGAAGCTTGCTGTCAGCCTCCCGCTTCTCGCTTCCCTTCAGTTTTTTGGCTGCAATTTCCAGCTGTCCGTACCAGTACTCACTCTCTTCCTCGTTCATGAGAAGAGACTGCAGCATACTCATTCCTGTCATCAATACAATGCTCTTTGCTATCTCCTCTTTTGGAAGTTCCAGATAATACTTACGAAGCTCATAATAATGGCCACTGGCCGGATTCTGTCTTGCATTTGAAATTAACAGAGCTGAAATATGCTCATTGCTGTGGCCTGTCTCGTACATCCTCAGGGCATTGAGATAGTCATTCTTCATTTCATAGTAGTGCCCTGCATAGTTATATAAATCGTTAATCTGTGTTGTAGTATACCTCTTGTTCAGACGCATTCTGAACGAAAACTTCATTGTCCGACGTAACTCCCATGTATTGTTATCCCTATGAATCAGGAAATTACCTGTCTCTCTCGCCTGCTGCAGCATCCTGGCAACATCATTTCTTCTTGTGAGCATCTGCGCAAGCTCTATATCAAACTGCTCGACGATAGAAAGCTCCATCAAAAATTCTTGAAGTTCCTGACTCCATTGGTTGTATACATAGTGCTCCAAATAAATCCAATACTGATTCCGGGTTCGCTCAATGAATTCATCGTCTGTCAGATTCTGTCCTGCACCGTCCGCGTTCAGCCTCTGATACTCCAGTGCGGCGATTCTGATCCACATCGGATATCCTCTTGACTGCAGTACAATCTGATCAAACAAGCTCTTGGGAACACTGATGTTCCATTTGCTGACATACTCCGCGATTTCCCTGTTGTTGAAGAAAAGCTCCTGCTCCTCGATTGTACAGAATACATACCTGATATCGAGTGTCATCAGCCATTCCGGTATTTTACATCTGGCTATTAAAACCAGCTGTACATCCGGATTCTCAATCAGTTCTTCAATCACCGGATACAGTTCTTCGCGAAATCGAGTGTCGGCTGCAAGCTGCAGGTCGTCCAGAACAATCACCGGAGCGTCTATTTTGCGCAGTCTCCCCGCATCATCTGTCCTCACATCTGCTAGGGATACATATTGATATCGTTTATTTGCGAAATAGGACCGGATAAAGGATGTCTTTCCGCTCCCGGAAGCGCCATAGATGTAAATTGTCTGATTCCTGGCGGCTGCTTTCATCTTTTTCATCGCCGATTGCGGACGAATATATAGCGAAGCTTCTTCTTTCATATTGCATCTTTTCCTTTTTCTGATTTTTTGATAGAATGGTTAGTGAGAACTCTCCCCTGATTATTGTCTCAGGGGTATCTCACTGCGTGAGAACTCTCCCCTGATTATAGCATACATAAAGGAGTATTGTACTATGTCATTCATTGCTATCGTAATTATTGTTCTTGTGTTGGTCGCTATTGGTGGTATCAGCTATGGGCTGATACGCCTCAAATCATTTACCAGTGATGCAGCATTTGTCGTATCTGCACTAAAGGATGGACTGGAGGATCAGGCAGCTGAGCTTGAGCACACGCCGAAATCCGTAAATGGTATGACTTCTCTCTGTCTGCCGCGCATTACCGCAGATTTTCCCGCTTTTAACTGGTATGAATTCCGGCAGAAGGCCGAGAACATGCTGAAATCAGCACTACGTGCGATTTCAAGCGGAGACATCTCCTTATTGACAGATGCTTCTGCTGATTTGCGTAATCAAGTTGGTTTGGAAATAGCTGCGAACCGTGATCATGGTATTCGAGAGGTTTATCAGAATATAGATGTGCATCAGACTGAAATTGCGACTTATCGCAAGCAGGGCGGTACCTGTGTGATCGCACTGCAGACTTCTATCGGCTACATCCATTATGTAGAGGATCATGGTGAAGTCACACAGGGTTCCAAAACTGTGATGAAACAGACCAGATATCATATCGAGCTGCAGTACATACAGGATACGAGTCAGATTGCAGAGGGTGAGACGGGTCTCGGTACGACCTGTCCGAACTGCGGCGCACCGATTACCTCTGTTGGCCAGAAAACCTGTGAATACTGTGGACTTGCAGTAACAGAGATCAATATCAATACATGGGCATTGAACCGATATTCGGAACTCTGATCTGCTGTCACGGACGCGCATCATAGAGCGCATTTATGGTTTTCGGACATAGTCTGTATTCATGATTTGCATTTATGGTTTTCGGACATGATCTTCTCCATGGCATGATGCAAACTGGCTTATATGATTGGTTCGGGCTGACTGACACAGTCTGTCTCCTGTGCACCACCACTGTGCTCCATCAGCAGAAATAATGCATATTCATTTTCATGATAATAGAAAGGCAGTGTCCACTCCAGGACAGTGCTTTTTTCATTCCACTCTCCGTCATATGGGATATAGTCGTAGACTGTTTTATATGCCGAATCCGTAATCATCAATACAGGTTTCTGTCCGATTTGATATTTTGTACGCTTGCTGTCCAAAGCGATTGTCAGCTTGCCCTCCTGTGTCTTGACCGAAGACATTGCGGGATTCTTCATCGCTTTATTGACTGCCTTGAGCTTCCAGTAATAGGCCTCTTTTTTTGCCGATGCTGCCTTATCGCGCTGTTCGCCCTTTGGATTCTGATACTTTTCAGTCGGAACTGCCATGAGAACCTGCTTGATATCCGATGTCAGATTCATGGCGGGTCTGATGGCAATTCGTGAACGTGTAGATTTGTCATTTGTAATGTTGCCGTCACGATAGCACATGCAGCTGATATGATCACCCTTCGAGCATGGCGAACGCAGCCACCACCAGCATAATCTGCCGAGATACTGCATTTCCCTCGTTCCATCCGTCATAATGGTGTCCGGGAAACCATACTTCGCATTCATAGCCTCTTCAACGGATAACGCAAAGAGGTGATCCTGTGTGAGCCCACAGTGCAGATACTTGCTTCCGTCCAGATATTCATAATCCGAAAACTCCGTCTCTTCCTTGGTTGTCTCCATGATTAATGCACGCTCATCATCTGTGAAGTGCTCCTTGGATGCATAGAATTCCTGACACCACTTCCTGACGTTGCTGTCTGCCCATACATTGGTCTCACCAAAATCAGAAAATACCAGTCCTTGGTTAGTCAGCACGAAGATTCCATCATCTGTACCCATATTGGTCTGGTGACTCAGCACCCGCCATACTAATGGTTCTCCATCATTTTGGCCAATATAGATATAGTGATATCCCTTCTCTGGCGATATCTCTTGCATTGCTGCCATACCAAGCGGTGTCCCCTCCGGCTGAGTCCCTTTATCCTGCGCTTCCTTGTCCTCTTTTGAAGGAAGCTTCTCTTTTGTATCCTCCTTTGAAGGAAGCTTCTCTTCTGCTTTGGCTTTGCCGGATTGCAGCTTCTCTTCTATGTCCTTTTCTGACGGAAGCTTTTCTTCTGCTTTAGCTTTGCCGGATTGTAGCTTCTCTTCTATATCCTTTTCTGAGGAAAGTTTTTCTTCTGCTTTGGCTTTGCCGGATTGTTGCTTCTCAGTCGAATTTGGCTTCATGGGTTGTTCCGTGTTATGCTGTGATTTGGCGTAGGCTTCAACAGAATCTCCCGTCTGGATCACACCGCAAATGAAACATGCTGATATAATAATCAATGTACTAATGAACCACTTTCCCGTCTTCATATGTCCATTCCTTTTCCATTATAGTGCTTTAAACTCTCCCCTGATTATACACGAAGATTGAGGGTTCGTATAGAGTCATTTTTGATGTTATGTGAACCTTGATGAGATTGTTGAGAATTTGGACAATAAAACAATTAGAATGCGATAACAATTCCAAAACCAGACCATTTCATGTACTGTTTTTGCTTATTTGGACAATCATTCCTCTTACTAGCGCATTAAAATTCCAAATATCCGCAACATTCATGATATTTTGGAATTTGACTTGCTTTTGAGAAGCTTCCTTGTCCAAACGGCGTAGTAACCGACATTCAAAGGAACCCATTTGGATTCTGGCTTGCTTTTAAGAAGCTTCCTTGTCCAAACGGCATAGTAACCGACATTCAAAGGAACCTATTTGGATTCCGGCTTGCTTTTGGGAAGCTTCTCAGATACCAGATCAATACAATGAGAAAGGACAGCGACTGCGCAACCGTGATACGGACAAACATCAGCTCATCTGCTCCGGAATCGGACACCACATGCAGCAGATTTACAATCGCATTATTCACAAGATGATCTCCCATTTCCATATACAGACTGCCTGTCATTCGATTCATCAATGCAAATTTAAAGCCCACCAGTCCCGAGGTGATGGCTAACATCAGACAGTTCATAATCATCCCATTCATACTGGAAGTCCCATCTGTATAATTACGCACAGGTCCCATAGTATGCCATAGCGCAAACAAAACAGAAGTCATGATTGCAGCACCCATAAACGGATTCTTCCACTGCAGCATTTTCTGAAACAGACCTCGGAAGATGCCTTCCTCCATTACAACATTGATGATATTATCCACGATACAAATGATAAAGAAAATGAATGCCGTCTGATTTCCGACATTACGGTCTACCGCATAAGCGCTTACATAAAACCGCAGCCCCTGAAAATTGCCCTGTATGACTGTTATCAGTATCTCCACTCCATATGCCACAGCAAATACCACCAGTCCAAATGCCAGCCCTGCAAGAGTTTCCTTCAGCGCATCCTTTCTGCCAAACCCTATATCACTCATTCGCATGGAAAGCATCTTGACAATCAGTATCATCACTGCAATTCCAAACAGCTTATGAATAAAAGCCTCTCCCCAAAAAGTCTGATCTGTTCGCATCACAAAATACTCGAATATTCGTGCCGCAAAACAAACGATATAAATCACCAATACACAGATTACCGGTTTTCTACATTTCATCCTCTTTTCCATCCTGTATCCTCCTCATATAACTGTTTCTGGCCATTTTCAATCCGCTTCCGTAAGGCACCGATTGACCTGAGACAAATGCATCATATCAAACCTCCGTAATTTATCAATAGCCGGAAACATATCTTGCAGTTTCAGACAACTAAAGTACAATTTACAATGAAAAAAAGACAAATATATATTATAATAAAAAGAAGTAGAAGGCAGTGAGGTAAAACGTGAAATTAAAAAAAGTACAGAGTCCAAAATATGACGAAATAGAAGTAGAGGTTAAATATGCTTTCCAAAATGAGAATGTGAACAGGCTCTTTTCTATGCTGGATGCCTTTGATACACAGATTCGATGCATTGATGATATGGGAGAACACCTGATCAACGCATCCGAGATTTTATACATAGAAAGTGTTGACCGTAAGACCTACGTCTATCCTGAACAGGGTGTCCTAATGACTGAACAGCGGCTGTATCAGCTGGCAGAATCGCTGAAGCCATCCGGCTTTGTTCAGATCAGCAAGGCATGTCTCCTGAATATCAATACTCTGGAGTGCATCAAGCCATTGATGAACAGCCGCATGGAAGCCACTCTTAGAAATGGCGAAAAGGTTCACATCAATCGCAGGTATATCAGCAATATCAAAAATGCGCTGAAGGGGGTATCATAGTATGAAAAGAATGCTAAATAATATATTTTCCACAACCGGCATCTGCATTGTCGTAATCGCACTGACCGGTCTGTGTTATGGAGCCAGTCTGATCTGTATTTCCACAGTCCTGTCTGTATTGGGGGCAAACATCCTGATTCACCTTGGAATGCTGCTCACATGCAGATTTGAAAGTGATTATGCCATACTGGAGTATCTGCTTGACTTTGCATACATTGCAACGATACTCGTATCATTTGGTGCCGTATTTCAGTGGTTTGAGAGTCTCCCCGTATGGATGACCCTGATCATCGGAGCAGCAGTCTATGCTATCTGCGTCCTGCTTGACCAGATACGTGTCAGACAGGATATGAATGAAATCAATGTGCTCCTGCAGGAACGGAAGCATCATAAAACCGATTTCGTTCGATAATATGATACTTGCCAGATGCTTCAAATGGTGTATGGGTACAGAAAATGGCGGCTTCATCAGCCGCCATTCGGACTATCATAAAATAAGCTTACAATGAGTCCACGTCACTTAATTCTATATCCCCTGATTCGCAGTTCAAAATCAATTGTTTCTTGCCATCTGAGGATTTGTCACGATACTTCTCTCCCATATCCTCTCCGTTGACTATAATGGAGCCAAATGTTGTCTCAGCATCTGTTGAATATGTCTCTGCTCCTTCACGCAGTCCCAGATTGACTACACCAAACCTGTTCTTTACATCAATTGTATCAGCCAGAATATCATCTATACTGCAATCGCCGCTTTCCAGATCCATCAGTATATTGCCCACTGCTGCCTTCTTACCATCAACATATCCAAAAGTCGTGTACAGCTCGACATCATCGGAGGTAAGCTGGTCAAACTCAATGTCTCCGCTTTCCACATTGATAGATACCTGATTGGCTACATCTGCTTCCCCCAGCAGCACCTGGCCAAACGTATTCTTGACCGTCAGCTGTTCTGCTTTGATTTCATCAATCCTGATATCGCCGGACTCGAACTCAAAATTCGCATCGGTCGTCTCTAATTTGCCGATTGCAGCCTTTCCAAAGGAATCCTTGATTGTCATGTGCTCAGTCTGCAGTTCATCTACTGTAATATCACCTGATTGTAGTATGAAATCCGTCATACCTGCTTCCAATTTCTGTGCTTCGATGCTGCCAAATGCATCCTCAATCGTCAGTTCCTCTGCCGCCAAATCGCCGAGTATGATGTCTCCGGACTCGTTATGGAGCTTGATTGTATTGAATTTTTCTCCCTTCGGAACACTGATTGTGATATACTCTTTTGCCAGATTTCCATAAGAAACCCCACTGACAGAGAAAGAGGCAATCATCCCTTTTGGTCTATTCTGCTTGATGACCATTGTGTCACCTTGCAGCTCCTCTGTAACCGGACAGTCCTCACGTACACAATACTCAATACCAAAATGATCCGCTTCCTTGATTTGTATATCCGAGAAAGCAATGTCCATATCCAGACTCTTGAACGCCTCCAGATCCTTATTCTCCTTCACATACTCGATATCCGATCCGATATTTCCTCTGTTCGAGCTGACTACAACTCCTTTACCGCCCAGCGAAAGTCCATACACTCTGCCGCCCAGTAAAAAGCCTATCCCTCCTATCGTAACACCCGCAGCTGCCACAATCAGGCATACCATCACAAATTTATTCAGCTTCATTCTTGTTTCCTCCCTTAGCTAACTTCTTTCCGAATATTAATACAATCCAATATAGGAATTTTCTGATTAATAAATAAGATACATAAATTGCAAGTGCCCCCAGCGAAAGGCTGAGCAGACCGATTCCAATACATACGAGTGCAACCGGAACATTGCTCATCATCGTAGATAACGCTCCAAGCACAGCCACAGGCGCTGCAATCGCAAGCGCCGCCCCTGTTAATCCCAGTGCCACTAACAGTGAAATCACAACCAGCATAAATACCAGCAGAAGCATCACAACCACCAGAACGACCGGCAGTGCAATTGGAGAAGCAAAAATCGCAAGAATGACGACCCATACACCATTCATACCCTTTCGCACATCCTTTTTTGCCTCCTTTGTCTTACTGTTATCTACTGCAACATCCATGATAATCTGATCTGCTGCCATCTGCGGACTGCCAAGATCCTCTATTGCCTGAGCGGTGTTTTCTTCACCTGCTTCCGCAAAATATTCCTCAAAATACTCAATTGCCTGATTAAAGTTGTCCTTCGGAAGTCTCTTCAGCTTCTTACGAAGTTCTCCCATATATTCCTCTTTAGTCATTTTCCTTTCCTCCCTCAATCACTGTCGGCTCTGCTGCATTCTGTTTCATTTCCTCAGTCTGCTTTATTTCCCCTGCCTGTTCTAACTTCAGGATTGCATCAATTTCTTTACAGTAAGCCTGCCATTCCGTCTGCAGTTCAGATCTGCGTTCCTCACCAATCGGAGTAATCCGGTAATACTTCCTGTTTCTTCCCTGAAACTGCTGGTCATAGATCTCTACATAATTCTGGTCTGATAACCTCTTTAATATCGGATAAAGTGCCGAGTCCTTCAGATTCGAGACCTTCTTCAGGCTCTGGCTGATTATGTATCCATAGCTGTCATTCTTTGCAATGATCGAAAGTAACAGCAGTTCCGTCAATGGTGGGTTCAATGGATAAATCATATTGTTTCCTCCTTCTTTTGATATATATCGTGTTAATTTATATATCTGATTTATCCATATTATATATTGTATAATATATCTTGTCAAGTATATATTGTCTTTTTGTTATCAGTATAGATTTGCAACACTTCATTTACTACCGCTTTCTGTGAAACTACATCCATAAGTCTGCAT
>CAYRJT010000071.1:0-9701 GCA_964424675.1 uncultured Lachnospiraceae bacterium | reverse complement strand
TATTGCTTTGAGATTCAAAATATATATCATAAGAAACTCCTCCGTCATAGTTAATTGACTGGACGTTGCCATCACGTGTGGCACAGTAGCCGTATGTATTGTTATTGTAGGAAACAGCATCTACAATAGCAGATGAAAAACTGACAGAGCCCATCAGAGAACCATCTTTTAGAATCAGTGCATTTACAGTGTCATATGAGGTGGCAATTAAGAAAGGATTATTTGTCAGAGACATCTTTAGTGTATAGATGGTTTGCCCTACAAAATGCCGCGTCCATTCTATGGTACCGCTATCTGCCTGATAGAGCAGGATATCTCCGGAATTATTTGATACAAATGGATCATTAATCAGGTCTATGTAGGTGTTTGCAGCAATTGCAAGATGATTGTCATCAGTAAAGAGGAGGGAACAGATATACGGATTATCTGTTGTGATCGACTGTATTGCGGAGCCGGAAGACAATTGCAGTATGTCTACCTGACCGGTTCCTTCACTGCGGATATCACTGGTGGTAAGGGCCAGTCGCTTGGAATCCGGACTGAATGACATTACCTGCCCCAGGTCAAGTTGATTCGCTTCTGTTTGATATGTCATTTTCACAGAGCCGTTTTCCAGATTATAGATCCGGATTTCCTCATAATTAGTTGCAGCGAGCAGCGTCTGATCCGGAGAGAAGGTGTAGGCGTAGAGATACGCATCCTCGGTTTCCCATAAGGTCTCTTTGGTTTCATAGTTATAACGTTTGATTTTGCTGTCTGCATAGTATACAAGTTCATTTTCACTGACAAAGGCAAAGGCATCTTCATCTGCCTGATAGAGACTGTCATTGGCAATGATAAATGTAGTGACCGGTTCACCGGTAACAGTATCCCAGATGGTTCCGATATTGGTGGAGTCTACAGTCAGCAGACGCTCTCCGGATGGGGAGGGCATCATAAACTGTACATCTGTATCGTGATCCAGTGCTCTGTCTGAAAGAATTTGAGATTCATTTTCATAAACATAGAGTGAATTGGCAAGGGCATACTCCGCATGTGGTACCAGAGGTATTTCCTGATCCTGTGAGGAAGCAGGCAGAGCAGCTTTTGCTGTCAGGATACTCTTCATGCGGTCGCCTTCATCCAGAAAACGAAGAGCAGTATCTGCCAGTGTATTCAGGCTGGAGACCAGTATTTCCTGATATTGTTCCTTAATCTGTGTGGATTGTTTTTCGATTTCTGCAGACTGCTGCTGTATTTGCTTGGCCTGCCTGCTGATACGGAGTGCCTGTATGGTACTGAAGCTGCCAAAGCAGATGAGTATTGCATTGGCGATCAGTGCAGCGGTAATGATACGTTTGATTTTTCTCTGGCGATGACGCTGCCTCAGGTCATCATAGCTGCAGTCAAACATCGGTGCGGCCAGACGCAGCATTTCTTTTTTGATGTTTTTACTGACTTCACGTCTGGTTTTACCACGGACATCTGCCGCCAGTGGCTCTACAGCTACCTTTTGGATTGTTTTGGTGCCGTCCTCCAGAGTGACTTCCTTGCGTGCGGTCAGCAGTGCAGGCGGAAATGATTCCTCAGGCTCTCCCTCTATTAAAACTGCCAGGACATGTTCTCTGCCATGTAAGGAGATAAAGGTCTCTATTTCTCTCTTTACCCAGATGGACTCAGGAGTTCTGGGAGAGCAGATCACGATCAGATATTCAGATTCATTTAGAGCCGTCATGATGGGACTTGCCAGATCACTTGCAATCGGCAGCTCATCTTTATCACGAAAGATACGCCGGATCTTTGTTTTTTCGCCTTCCAGACGGTTTCTGGATGCGGAGTGAGGCAGTTTAAATGTTTCTAATCTTTTGTGTAGTGTCTCTGCGACGTATTTGTCAAGATCAGCATGTCTGTAACTGATAAAAGCATCATAAGTAAAATATTCTTTCACGGCTCTTTACACTCCTCATAAGTGGTATAGAATATATTTTTCTCAATAATATAGATATCATGCGGATCATCACTTCTGACAGCAATGTAATCATCAATGTGGCCGAGCATATATTTATCGGCATCCCATTCTGTGAAGACCTTGACGGATTTCTTGAGCGGCTGTGCATAGATATAGGTATCTCCTGAGGATATGCAGGACTTTACATACCGTTCGAGAGACAGGATACTGCCGTCAATCAGATTCTTGATGGTTGGTTTATAAGGCACATCGAAGTTATAGGGAATATCACAGGCTGTATAGCTGCGTGCAAACTTTTCTTTTGTACTGGGATATACCTCTCCCTGAATACCAATCATAATGACCATATCCTTGGAAACCAGAGTATCAATATCTCCTTCCAGAGTACGTACCGTGATAGGAGTGCCGATTGCCAGAAACTCCTCCGGGACAACATACCCGATCGGAAGATGACGTTTTTTATAACAGGGCATGCCGGTCGTATCCAGATCATATGTCTTGGCATGAATGATATCAAAGCTGTAGCAGTACTGTTGGATGCGCTCAGAGAAATAGGCTTCGGTATGATAGCCGGGATGTGCCTTGTCATATTTTCTGCGGCTGATAAAGCCTCCGGCTTTCTCAAGATGTCCGCCGCCAGAGCCGATGCTGTTGGCGAGGTAGATGGCAAGATCACTGGCTTTTGTTTCTTTGACACAGCTTCTGACAGAAAACTTGATGCCATCATCCAGCTCGTTGTAGACAACACACATATCCACATCATCTACCTGAATGCACATATCACTGATCAGTCCGAGGATATTCGGATCGCAGGGCTGCGCCTTGATCAGGGAGTAGCGGTTTGCATCGTTGTGTATGGCACGGATCATGGCAATACCGGCTATCTCCAGTTCTCTGGCTGATAAGTTGGAGTTACGCAGCAGACTGATGATGCTTTGTGTGAAGTGCAGAGAATCGCGCATATCCTTGTCAGCGGGGTTATAGATTTCAGCAAACTGCAGGGTATCCGTAAACAGTCCGTAATACAATGCAGTTGATACGTTGGGGTGAGAAGAAAGATCAAAGCCGGCTTCTGTAAGGAGCTGCCATATGATGGTGGAACAGCTGCCAAAATTGCTCATGATCAGTGCATTATCGATCGATTCTATTTCAATCTGATGGTGATCGATCACAGCGACATGTTCTGCAGGGATCAATGTAACATTTCCGGCACTGTACTGGCAATCCACTGTGATCAGCAGCTCATCCGTCAGAGTCATATCGGCAGGGGTTACATATTCTATCGGAATAAACAGTCGTTCCAGCATCAGAATCAGATTGCTTTTCTGTATCTGGAATCGTCCGCTGTAGACCAGGCGGACCTGTTTTCCGTTTTCTTTGAAGTAGGTGTATAAAGCATATCCGGAAGCAATTGTATCGGCATCCGGGTTGTCATGACATTGGATACAGATGTTCTCATATTGGTCAAAATCCTGTAGCTGCATTGAAAGTTCCTCCTTAGAGTAAAGTAATGCATATAAATAAGAATAACAATTTTTCTATGAAAAAACAATAGTGGATACTGCAAGGCAAATTATGTAATCCAAAAGGCTAAAAGTGGCTTAAATTCAACAAAAGTGCCAAATATTCCTTGACAAACAGGGAGAAAAAGGTTATAAATATTGTTAGACGTTGGTTCTATTATATGGACGTTGAAAAAACATACTCAGAATAGAGGAGGAGTTCGCAATGAACAAAACAGAATTAGTAGCAGCTATGGCTGACCAGGCTGGATTATCAAAGAAAGATGCAGAGAAGGCTTTAAAGGCTTTTACAGATGTTGTTTCTAAAGAATTAAAGAAGGACGAGAAGGTTCAGTTAGTTGGATTTGGTACATTCGAAGTTTCTAAGAGAGCAGCTAGAGAGGGAAGAAATCCTCAGAGCGGCGCTGTTATGAAGATTCCGGCATCAAAGGCTCCTAAGTTCAAGGCTGGTAAGGCATTAAAGGATTTAGTAAACAAGAAATAATCAGATTGATTACATTAACAGAGAGTCTTTACAGACTCTCTGTTTTGGTTTGTTCTATGGAAATCTTTTGACAGGAAAGCAGGAGTGATATGAGATTAGACAAATATTTGAAGGTGTCCAGGATTATAAAGAGACGCACCGTGGCAAACGAGGCATGTGATGCCGGAAGAGTTATGATTAATGGCAGGCCGGCCAAAGCATCCGCAAATGTGGCAGAGGGAGATATTATAGAAATCCAGTTTGGCAATAAGAATGTCAAGGTAGAGGTACTGGATGTCAAGGAAACCGTAAAAAAGGACGAAGCAGGTGAGATGTTTCAGTATCTATAAAACAGGAGATGTGACCAATCCGATCATTGCCCTGCTGTTTGTACACATATGAAGAGATGTCCCCGCATATACTTTAAAAGGTTTAAGATCAAAGTATATGAGGGGGTTATTATGATGGAGGAATTGAATAAGCAGAGAATGCATAAATTAAGTCTGTCCAATAGAAGGACATGTAATATATGCGGTGTCTCAGATGTGTTGTCCTTTGATGTCAGTGAGATCCTGTTGGAAACGGAGCAGGGCATGCTCATGATCAAGGGTAGTGATCTGCATGTAAACCGTTTGACATTGGAAAAGGGAGAAATCGATGTTGAGGGTAAAGTAGACAGCCTGACCTATTCTGAAACTGCCGGATTTTCCAAACAGGGTGAATCTTTGCTCGGAAAGCTGTTTAAATAATCAGAAATGAGGACAACAGCATGAGTCAAAGTATATGGAAGGAACTGGACTTCTTATTACACACATTTTTACTTGGAATTATGATAACCGTTCTATATGATACGCTTCGTATTATCCGGAGAATCATCAAGCACGGAAACATATGGATTGCCCTTGAGGATATGGGGTTTTGGATTGTATGCAGTGTCAGCATATTTGGTCTGCTGATGGAAGAAAATAACGGAGTACTCAGATGGTTTGCAGTCATTGGCAGTTTACTGGGTATGATCGTATACAAAGCAACAATCAGTCGCTTTTATGTGACATATACCACATTCGTTTTAAAATGGGTGCTCCAAAAACTGCAGCGGCTGATCTATTTGATCCTACGGCCATTCTGTTTGATACTGAAAAAACTATATCAGACAGGTCGTTGGGGATATCGTTTGATGCGAAGAAAAGCACGAATTGTGAAAAACGCCTTGACGTCACGCATAAAAATGGTTAAAATAATGTTATGTAAACGATGATAGTCTGCTAGGGGTGTAGACTCGTTTCATAAGGGGAGATCAATATGGCAAGAAAAAGTGCCTTTCGAAAAAGAAGGCAGAACAGACTCGGAATGATCTGTGTATCTGTAGTTGTATGTATGCTGTTTGTCGTGATCATGATCAGCCGCATAGACCTTCGTAATAAGCAGCAGGCATATATCAAGCGGGAAGAAGCCCTGCAGGCGCAGATCGCAGAGGAAGAAAAGAGAGTCGATGAACTGGCAGAGTATGAGAAGTATACAAAAACAGCCAAGTACGTAGAGGAAGTCGCGAAGGAAAAACTGGGACTGGTATATGAAGATGAGATCATATTTCAGGCAGAAGAGTAAAGAAGTGATTATGTAAAAGTAATGACTTCTTTTTTATTTGATAAAATCTAACCTCATAATTTACTTGAACTGCTTCGAAATGACAAACACATATGAAAAAGCCTCCTATAATAGGTCTACAAATTAATAAGGAGGCTTTGACATGAGAAAAGAAAAGGGGAAACAATTATTGATCTGTGCAGTGGGGGTGCTTCTGTCATGTGGAAGTATATACGGAATCAATCCGTTTGGGTTGATATTTTTTACTGCTATGTATATGGAGAAATCCTGCAGGATCATCTTATGTCCGTTGATCACAGTCGCACTGACCTTTACACTGCCGATTGAGCAGGTAGTCAGGTATGCGGTTCCCATGATCGCGACGATCGTGGTGGTAAGATTACTGGAAGGCAGACATAGGATATGCCGCAAATGGAAGGGATACGTGATCAGCGGTCTGGGACTGTTATCTATGGATATTGCCGGGAGTGCATTGTCACCAAATCCGGATATGGTCTTGATCACGGGTGTGTTGGAGAGCATTCTGGTAATCAGTGCCTCATTTTTGACGGGCGGAGTCATACGTTTTCTGCTCAGTACAGGGCGGGAGATACATAGTGAAAAAAAGGAAGAGTTATTTCTCAAAGGTCCGGGAAAGGGGAAGCTACTGGCATATGCGGAGTCTTTTCGCAACCTTGCCAGGACATTTACTTATGTACCGGAAGAAATACCGGTTGCAATATCTGAAGAGGGAGGGGCATTGATGGCACCGGCAGCAATTGCGCAGGCAGAGGACCCTATGGTGGATCGGCGGGATGTACTGTGGAAGAGCCGGTTCATGGAAAACAGAGTTGTACTTGCAGGCCAGCTGAATGAGATGGCACATATCATTTCAGAGGTGGCTGAGGAAATCTACAATGTAGTCGATGTGGGAGAGAAGCTGGAGGAACAGATACGCAGGCGACTGAGACGGGAAGGGATTCTATCCAAAAATATATTGGTGGTAGAAAAAAAAGAACATCGGATTGAGGTATATGCAACTTTAAAAATGGAGCGCGGAAATAAAGTAGCTACGAAGGAAATCGCAGAACTGATATCCGAGGCGTGTAGAAAAAATCTGATTCCTTCACAGGATGGAGCAGTCACAATCGGGCATGAGTATTCTACGGTTTTCTTTGAGGAGGATGCTGCTTTTCGTGTCTTGACAGGAGTAGCCAGACTGCCGAAGGAAGGAGAAGAGGTGTCCGGGGATAATTACGCATTTACCAAGGTCGGTCCGGGCAGAGTGGTTCTCAGCCTGTCAGACGGAATGGGCTCCGGCAGCAGGGCGTGTAGAGAGAGTGAGACGATCATAGAACTGACAGAACAGTTTCTGGAGGCTGGCTTTTCTGGTGAAGCAGTGGTACAGATGATCAATGGTGCTTTGGTTGCGCGCTCGGAGGAGCAGGCAATCTCAAGTCTGGATATCGCCGATATAGATCTGTATAGTGGTGTATGCAAGTTTATCAAGGTAGGTGCATCGACGACATTTATCAAGCGGGATACCAAGGTTGAAACGCTGGTATCTACCAGCCTGCCGCTGGGCATCTTTCATCGTCAGGATTTTGACTGCATAGAAAAGAAACTGTATGATGAAGACTACATCGTACTGGTTACTGACGGAGTTTTAGACAGAGTGGGTGGGGAACAGCCGGAAGAAGTGATGTGCAGGATCATAGAGAAGACAAAAAGGACAAGCCCTCGTGAGATGTCGACGAAGATACTCAATAAGGTTATGAACATGTCTGACAAGGAAATCAAGGATGATATGTCAGTGCTGGTAGCTGGAATCTGGAAAAAATAGAGATGAAAAGTATAACCTTACTTGATTTTTCAAAGATAAATCTATATGATAAATATAGACTTTGACAGATGAATTCGAGGAACAGCCAATGATAGAAAAGGTTCGAAGGTATATAGAACAGCATCATATGATTGCTGAGCAAGATAAAATCGTAATTGGTGTTTCAGGAGGGGCAGACTCGGTTTGCCTTCTCTTTATGCTGATGGAAATCAGCAGGCGGTATCCGTTTTCGTTACATGTGGTACATGTCAATCATGGGCTGCGCGGGGCAGATGCTCAAAGAGATGCTGCATTTGTCAGGGATATCTGTCAGCAATATAAACTTCCGTTTTATCTGTATGAGAAGGATGTCAATGCTTATGCGAAGGAACATGGACTGACACTTGAAGAGGCCGGCAGAGAGGTACGCTATCAGGCTTTTGAGGAGATCAGAACAAAAATAGGAGCTGCAAGAATTGCGGTGGCACATCACAAGGATGATCAGGCAGAAACAGTGTTGTTTCGCCTGTTTCGGGGCAGTGGAATCAAGGGTTTAGGCGGCATACAGCCGGTCAGGGATGATATTATCAGACCGCTGTTATGCCTGGAAAGACAGGAAATCGAGCAGTATATAGAGAAATACGGACTGTCCTATTGCACGGATGTAACCAATGCAAACAATCATTATACCCGTAACATCATCAGAAACAAAGTACTGCCGATGATAGAGGCAGAGGTACAGGAACGTGCAGTTTCGCATATAGCAGATACTGCGGAACTGATGCAGGATGCTGAACAATATATTTATGCACAGGCCTTGCTTGCTTTTGCTGCTACAGCATCGACGGAGGCAGAAAACGGATATCGGATCAATGTGGAGAAGCTGTTTTCTTATCCTCCAATCATCCGTCAGTATATTGTCCGGATTGCGATGGAGAGACTGGCAGATGAATGGAAAGACATTGGATGCCGGCATGTGAAGGATATTCTGGAGTTAAAGAGCAAGAGATCCGGAAAGTGTGTCATGCTCCCGCAGGGACTTACTGCAAAACGTGATTATGAGGATATTTTGATTTTCAGGACACAGATACCGAAAGAGAGCAGAGCGTGCAGAATACAAATTGACAGGATTCCGCAGACAGTTATCCTGCCGAATGGAATGAAAGCAGAATTCAGTCTGGAGGAACCTCAAAAAAAACAAAAGATTGAGCAAAAAACATATACGAAACAGTTTGATTATGATAAAATAGAGAGCGGTTTGTTGTTGCGTAATCGTGACAAAAATGACTTCTTTTGTATCAATGCCGCTATGGATCGGCAAACGATCAAAACGTACTGCATCAATGAGAAAATACCCAGGGATAAACGTGAAGAACTGGTTCTGTTAGCAGACGGAGCCCATATATTATGGGTGATAGGCTATCGGATCAGTGAGAAATATAAGATTACTGAAGAGACAAAAAAGATATTAAAAGTACATGTGTATGGAGGAAATGCAAATGAGCGAGAAAATCAGGGTTTTACTTTCTGAGGAAGAGGTAGACCGCAAAATTAAAGAGATCGGGGAGCAGATCAGTAAGGATTATGCAGGAAAAACAGTGCATCTGGTGTGCGTGTTAAAGGGTGGCGCATTCTTTATGTGTGAGCTTGCCAAGAGAATATCAGTTCCGGTCACTATGGACTTTATGTCTGTCAGCAGCTATGGGGATGATACCCAGAGCAGCGGAGTTGTCAGGATCGCGAAGGATCTGGATCAGGCATTATTAGATAAAAATGTCATTGTGGTAGAGGACATTGTGGACTCAGGCAGAACACTCAGCTATCTGCTGAACATCTTGAATGAAAGAAAGCCCGCAAGTCTGGCATTATGTACACTGCTTGACAAACCGGAGCGGAGAGTTGTTGATGTGAATGTGAATTATACAGGATTTCAGATTCCTGATGAGTTTGTAGTAGGATATGGATTAGACTATGCACAGAAATACAGAAATCTTCCCTATATTGGTATTGTAGAGCTGGATTAGTCTGATTCTGGAAGGAGGAATATTTTGAACAAGCAGAGCAGCAGAGGATTTGGGTTCTATCTGTTCTTGATAGGAGCGTTTTTCATATCGATCTTGTTATGGAGAAGCATGTGGACAGAGGCCCAGGACTATATTACGGACAGTGAATACAGAGCTTATCTGTCAGGAGGCAAGATCGCAGACATCGTGATTCAGCCGAATGCAGAGGTACCGACAGGTGTCCTGCAGATCACATTACAAAGCGGCGAGGAAAAGACGCTGTTTGTATCTGATGTGGTAGAGGTTGAAAAAGAGCTGCGCAAGGATTTTCCGACTTATACACTCAAGGATGTAA
>CAYRJT010000070.1:0-9721 GCA_964424675.1 uncultured Lachnospiraceae bacterium | reverse complement strand
ACAATGTCCAAAAATGTTTTGCAACTTTGTCCAAAAAGTACTTGCAAAAAACAGTGTATCATTCAGGAAATGTTGTTGATGGTAGAAGAAGTGTCGATGATGGTGGCAGAAGCAGGTTGGAGTGAAAAAGGAACCTGCTAAAAGATTTATGAATTGTGGCTTGGGGTGGCCGGAGCAGGCGGGAGCGGAAAACGGAGGTTTGCTTCGACGCGTCGTCCCCTTCAACCTCTAAAATACAGAAAAGTAGGAGAATGGCTCCTACTTTTCTGCAGAGTTTTCAGGCTCCTTTGGCTTGTTCTTTGGCTTACTCTTTTGCTTATTCTTTTACTTATTCTTTTGCTTGACCTTTTATTTTGAATCAATTGCTGCACTTCTGCCATTCTTGATCCAGACATGATAAATCATGTAATATATCAGCTGTCCTCTATATTTTGGACAATGAACCTCTATCAATCATGATATCCCATCCAAAATCAAGTATATATATGGTTCAATGGTATCCATTTGGACAACTGGTATGCCTCAACTGTATTTCAGATTCCAAATATCATCGCCAACCTTGCTTTTTGTGGATGTGGATATGCTTTTGAGAAGCTTCTCTTGTCCAATTCGCTAGATATCTCATTCCAACTCCGCTGTTTTGGATGTCTGTTTGCTTTTGAAAAGCTTCCTTTGTCCATTCCGCCAGATATCTCATTCCAACTCAGCTGTTTTGGATGTCTATTGGCTTTGGGGAAGCTTCTCTTGTCCAATTCGCTAGATAATACGATGAGCTTGAATTTGTTCTGTGCCAGATTATGTGCATTGATATTCGGCACATAATCGTGCTCCACCAGTATCTTTCTGATCCGGTCACCCGTAGCCGGAAATACCTCTCCTGTATTGTCCTTATTCTCGATTTCTATGACTCACTTTATGTTATAGATTGACCCCAAAATAATATCACATATGAATCTACTTTGTGTTTTTGAGGCATTTACTTTGTGTTTTTGAGGTGTTTCACTTTGTGTTTTTGAGGTGTTTTACTTTGTGTTTTTGAGATGACGTTTATTTTTTTACTTCATTTTCCAGTGCGGCTCCTGTGAAGAATTGATTTAGGTTCTTCATGGTCGTTTCGGCGATGTTGCTGAGGGCTTCTTCGGTCAGGAAGGCCTGATGTGAGGTAATCAGGACATTGGGCATAGAGATCAGACGGGCAAGGATGTCATCCTGAATGATTGTGTTGGAATTATCCTCATAGAAGATGTCCGCTTCCTCTTCATATACATCCAGTGCTGCTGCGCGTATTTTGCCGTCTTTAAGCCCCTCTACGAGTGCCTCACTGTTGATGAGTGCTCCGCGGGAGGTGTTCAGAATCACGACTCCGTCACGCATTTTCTTGATTGCCTTGCCATTGATGATGTGACGGCTGTCCTTTGTTAGTGGACAATGCAGGGAAATGATATGTGCCTGCTCGAATAACTCGTCCAAAGACACATAATGAATATCACTGTTCACAATCGGGAACGGATCGTAGGCAATCACGTTCATTCCAAAGCCCTTGCAGATATCCATGAATACACGGCCGATCTTGCCTGTACCAATGACACCGACCGTCTTACCGTGCAGGTCAAAGCCGGTCAGACCGTTCAGGCTGAAATTGTATTCGCGGATTCTGTTGTATGCACGGTGCAGCTTGCGGTTCAATGTAAGCAGCATGCCCATTGCATGCTCTGCAACTGCGTATGGAGAATATGCCGGTACTCGCATGACATGCATATCATGCTCAGCCACATAATGAATATCCACATTGTTGTAGCCAGCGCAGCGCATAGCCACGCAGGAAATATTACGCTTCTTTAACTTTCTGAGGGTATCCGCTGACAGATCATCATTGACAAACGCCACAACTGCATCAGAGCCCTTCGCAAGCACTGCTGTCTTTGCATTCAGCTTCTCTTCATGATAAACCATTTTGTAATCCGGATACTTCTTCAGTTCTTCATCAAAGAACTCTTTATCATAGGGCTTTGTATCAAAAAAACTTATTTTCTTCATCGCACATTCCTCCTATCGAACTGCTCAATCTCTACTATAGTATTTTTATTATCTGCAGGAGATTGATAACCCATCACTGTTATTATAGGCATCAATCGGAATCTTTATGTCAAATTCTGAATATGGGATAGTGACCTGTTGAAATCCTGCGGCATAGCATGCAAGGTCATAGGGACTATAGTAAAATACCAATCCACCCTCTGTCAGGTAAAAATCAGAATCAAAGCCGGCACTTTCTCTGACCGTATCTATCGCTTCATCCCAGAACCCTGCAGGCTCCTCATTGATATAGTTTGTAAAATGTTTTGTGCAGAAGCTGCATCTGATGCATGTCCCACTGTCCCCAAACCATCTGCCGACTCCCACGAAGCCCCGTCCTCGGATCCTGCCTGTGACGCTACTGACGCTACGCTCCCGGATTCTGCTTTGTCCGTGCTCTGCTGTGCCTCCTGCACAGTTTTCGCACAGCCGGTCACAGTCAGTACCGTCAATGGTAAAATAAATAAGAGTGCCTGCCATTTTCTCATCTATCTATTCTTCTCCTTATTCTTCTGGTATCTCCACCTCTTCCAAGGTATCCGCTGCGTCCACGCTGCTTTTTTCCTTCTTACGCACATTCTGTCTTTTTTTTAGAAGAATCATCAGTACGATGAATGCCGCTGCACCCGCAACTGCAATGCAGATGTATCCTGTGTAGTTTACATCCGCTGAGGCTACGACTACTTCTACACTCGTTCCCTCTGCTGCAAAAAGTTGGTACTGCCCCATTGTATCTGTTTCTTTCTTTTCCCACTTGTCGCCGGTTTTCACATAAATTACGACAGGCTTCTTCTGATCATCCGTTCTCAGATACCGGAATTGATGACTCGTCTCGCCATCATCAGAGAAGCTTAATTTCCAGTATTCCAGTGCATCCTTTATCTGAATACCATCTGCCGGATAAAATCCGGTCTGTAGTTCATCACCTTTCTTGAACATGCCATCCACCAGGAAAACAGACTGTGTATTGTTCCTCTTTTGTGTACTGGCTAATGTCGTCAGATAACGAACATATTCTGCCCGCACCTCTTCATCAAAGGCAATATGATTTAACTCCTTGATGTCCCAGTCAGCATAATACCCCTGCTTCTCAGGAATCTCAGGATAGTCTGACAAAGGAATGGATACCCCATACTGGCAGTCTACCTTCTTTACGATGTTGTCTTCGCTGTAAAATGACACGGTCAGTTTCCGGAAGGCATCTGGAATGTCTTCTCTTGCAAGCACCGCTTCATAGGAAGTCGGCTCTGCCTTCTTACTGTAACTGATCCGGTCAATGCCTGCCAGATCATTGCCGACAAAGAAGTTATTGTGTACCTTACCATCCTCAGCGACTTCTCCTGCAATTGCCCCGTAAAATGCATCTGCC
The DNA here is from genome assembly GCA_964424675.1 of uncultured Lachnospiraceae bacterium. Taxonomy (GTDB): domain Bacteria; phylum Bacillota; class Clostridia; order Lachnospirales; family Lachnospiraceae; genus JAAYYM01. The sequence goes on along the minus strand of CAYRJT010000070.1, from coordinate 6,276 downwards.
TCTGTCACTCTGACCATTGCAACGCAGTCCGTCAGATTCGTTCCGGAGCCAGTGATACCCGCCACATAACTTCCGCCTGATAAATAACACTTTGCATAGCTCTTCTGGATATAGGATAATGATTGTCCTGCGATTCCGCCGACATAATCTCCTGAATCACTGCCTGATTTTCCATAATTCTCACAGGACAGAATCGTTCCCATCTCCTGCAGTCCGCAGATACCGCCTGCATAGCTTTTCTGTGCTGCAACGTCACCCTGATTTGTATTTCTTCTCATCACACATTTCGTCTGGTAGGTGGAATTTGCTTTCGCATCCTTGATGCCCGTCACATCACTTTCCAGATCAAAATCATATTCAATTGCCATCGTTCCTGTAATTCCGGAGACATCAATATCACCCTTGACCTTGCCTGTATTGGTGCACTCCGCTATGGTTGCATCTGTACAGTCTTCGGCGACCTCATGGGAACTATCCTCGTAAGAATCCGTATAGTCCATATCCAGTGCGCCATCGATGGCATCTGTATACAACAGCATAATCACATTAAACTGATCATTGACTGCCTCGATGTCTGCAAGCAGTGTATCGTTTGCAGAGCTCATTTCACTGTTGAGGTAGCCCATATTATCGGACATGCCCTGCAGATTTGATACAAGGCTGTTTGCCTTCGCACGATACTCACTGCCAAGCTGCGGCAGCTTGATATCGGGCTTTCCAGCTACAGTCGATACAATATTCTTCACCTCGCCCCCTGCCGTCTCCAGATTACCTGCGGCACTCTTCGCATACTCCACTGCCTTTGTAGCATCCTTTTTTGTGCTCTCGGACATTTCACCGGTGTGGGCAAGGACGATGCCTGCCATGCCGTCGACGTAGTTGGCGATGTCGGTGGAATAGGATGAGTTATGAGCATCATAATACTTACTATCTGCATAGCTGATACTGTTACTTTCAATATCTCCGGCATTGGTACTAAGAGCTGTATTTCTTTCCTCAATCAATTGGTCATCTAACGTTTTTTGTTCTCCGTCATCTGCTGGAAAAGGATTATCCGTAAATGTGCCATCTCCGTTATCAGTATGATGTACCCATTTTTCTATATCTTTATATTTCTCTATTACTGCATTCACAGATGCCGGCGTAGAAAATTTGTCCCATTCAGTTCCTGTTTGAACAACTCCTCCCTTTACCGGTCTCATATTTTTCTCATAAGGAGAAGTGGTTATATAATAGTAATCCGTTGACCTAATCTGATCCAAATAATAATCCGAATACGCCTTCGTCGCTGTCTCTACATACCCGCCATGCTCCCGCGTAGCGTCCTCCAGATTCTTCTTATAAGTATCATACCTTTGCTTCTCGTCTGCAGTCATGTATGAATAAATATCCAGATCCTGTACGACCTTCGTCAGCTCTGTTGCCGCGCTCTTCGTATTCGTTGATGCATTCTTTGTCTGGTCAAGCGCTCCGTCCTTCTTGGAAGCCTCGTCCATAATATAATCCGCTCTGCCGACTGCCTCATTTGCAGAAGCGACCATCCCGTCTGTCCACTCGACAGTCTTATCCGTCAGATAGGAGGTGTCGCCCAGTGCCTTATCCGTAAAGGACTGGATGACTGACAGACGACTGGAAACAGTGTCCGACTGTGTCCCCGCATCCCGGAGCGTCTGGCTGATCAGATCATGCAGCTTATTAATATTCTCAGACAGCTGGTACACAATATCCTGCGTGAAGTCTACAACCACATAAGGCTCTGCCTGGCCGGTGATGCCACCGACATCCTTACGTCCGTATACCAGACCGTCATTTTGGCAGGAGTACAGATACCCCGACTGACGGCCTGCGATACCGCCGACATTATAGCCTACATGTTCATAGCCGATCGTACCCTGATTCGTGCAATGCTGGATCACTCCAATAGAAAGCCCCGCGATGCCGCCTGTATCCACGGTACTGTTGACTGTCTCAGCTGAATCCTGCTTTTTCTCATTCTCATTCAAATTGAATAAATCTGATGCATATTGCTCCAGATTGATGTCCTCAAGTGACATTCCTTTATCTATATTTGTGATATTCACTTCCGCAAGATTCGTACAGCGTGAGATATTGCCCATGTTCTCTCCGGTAATACCCCCTGTAAAATGCGTTCCTGACACAGCCCCCTCACTGACACAGTCTGCAATGTGACCGGTCAGTTCATTAAAGCCTGCAATACCACCTGTATAATCTCTTCCATTTACAATGCCGTTAAATTTGCAGTTCTGAATGGTTCCGCTGTTATCTCCTGCGATACCTCCAACCACTACCTGCTTGCCTGCCGGCTGAATCATACCCTCAACCGTCAGATTTGTAATGACTGCATTTTCCTGCACGTAGCAGAACAGCCCCGTATAGGATACGGTATCATTGATATAAAGTCCCTCGATCTTATGCCCCTGACCGTCAAAATAGCCTCCAAAGGTCGGGATCGAATCAAATTCACTGTCTGTCAGCTTCAGATCACAGTCCAGATAGACGTGTTTATTTCGGGACCATGTATCTAACCAGCAGCTTCTGGCAAAGCCCACCAGATCAGCAGTAGAGGTAATGTGTATTTCTTCCCATTCAATGACCGGCTCTTCTTCCTCTTCTGTTTCCGTCTCCTCGTAATCATCATCCTCAGCGACTGCTTCCTCGCGGTCTTCCTTCTTCTCCTTTGCCGCCTCCTGCGTTCCCGTAGTCACCTTTCCCTCTATTGCACTCTGCTCATCTGCATCAACTACTATAGTCGGCAGTGCTGCATAGACATCCGTCACAGGCAGAAATGCAAGTAAAATTGCTAATCCAAGTGCTGTCCATCTCTTATTCATGATCCTGCACCTCCTGTTTTGTGTTCTCAGGCGCAATATCTTCTGCATTTGTTTCCTTTTCATCCTTCACTTGCAGCAGCTTCTCTTCCCCTGTTTCGTTTTGTCCGGCTTCTAATGCTGCAAATTCCTCCTCCGTCAGCTCTCTCATATCTCCTGCCTCTACATAGGCGCTGACATTACCACGGATAATCGCATGCATGGTACCGGTCACTGTACCATTAATACGTCCTCTGACCACACCGTCTACACGCATCAGACCAGAACCGCTCTTCGTACGAATTGGCATATTCATGATAAATGCTGTCTTTTCTATAATCTTATCACCGACCAACAGAATCTGCGGCAATACAAACATTGTAATGAAAATAGAAATCAATGTACCACGTCCAAGGCATTGACCGATTCCGTAAATGGCTCCATCTGAAGTCATCTTGCCAATCAGGATACCGGCAACAGCAAGCATCGTACCGGATGTGACAATTGTCGGAAATGACAGATTCATCGTATCAACGATGGAATCCCGTCTGCCCATGCTCTTGCGAAGCTCTGTATAGCGGCTTGCAATGACAATGGCATAGTCAATGTTAGCGCCCATCTGGATAGAGCTGACAATCAGGTAGCTCATAAAGAATAAATCGTTCTTCATCATCGTCGGTACAGAGAAATTAATCCAGATACTTCCCTGAATGACGATAATCAAAAGTACCGGCATACCGGCCGACTTAAATGTAAAGAGCAGTACAACCAGAACTGCCAGAATAGATACAATATTGACCACATTATTATCTCTTGAGAAAGTCTTCTGCAGGTCATACTGGCTGACAGATTCTCCGACTACAAGCTTTGTTCCAGAGTAGTATTTTCCAGCTATTTCATGCATCCTGTCTATAAATGCAAATGTCTCTTCACTTTCCTCAGGCAGATTCAGATAGACTAACATTCTACTGTTGTCCTCACCCTGCAGCTGGTTCTTGGCAAATGTCATCTGACGATAGGCATCATCTAACTCCTTCTGCAGATCAGGCTCCAGCGTTACATATCCCTCGTCCACTTCCTGATACAGGAACAGGAACATATCAATCAGCGGAACCTTATAGGCTGACAGGCCATTGACTGCCTTGGCATAGTCCTCGTCATTGACTGCATAAGCCGTATAGATTAACTCCGCCACCTCATAATCCAGATTCAGAAGCTCTGAGAATTGTCTTGGTGTCAGTCTATCCGTCAGCATATAGCCGTCCATAGCTTCTATATTGGCTAACCCCATAGCGGAATCAACCTCTGGACAGTCTTCCAGATCCTTCAGCAGACGCTTTTCATATTCATAATTACCAGAGGGAATCACCAGTGCTACCATATTGGTATCACCAAAATTATCCTTCTGCAGCTGCTCCGCGATCTGTACATCATTTTGCAGTGGTGTGGTCAGCTTACTGTAGCCAAACACATAAGGACACTTGTTGGAAATAAAGAAACCTGCAATAATCAGTGCCAGAAATACAGGCGGGATGATGTATCTCGTCGCATAAGCGAATTTGCCGACAAAAGGAATGTCCGGTATGAAATTTTTGTGTTTGGAATGATCCATCAGATTGGCGAACAGCATAATGATGCCGGGCATCAGAAGGAATACGGATAACAGACTTAGGATGATTGCCTTGATTAAGACAATGCCCATATCCGGTCCCATTTTATACTGCATGAAGGTCATGGCAATCAGACCACCGATGGTTGTTAAGGAGCTGCCGGAGATCTCAGGAATGGCTTTGCTGAGTGCTACAATGACCGCTTCTCTGGCAGGCATGGTTGCATGCTCTTCCTTATATCGATTCAGGAAAATAACTGCGTAATCTACAGATAACGCCAGCTGCAGTACAATTGTGACAGAATTGGATACAAATGAAATCGTTCCAAAGACGAAGTTCGTCCCCATCTGAATGATGGCAGAGGATACGAAGGTCAGAATCAAAACCGGCACCTCTGCATAGGCCTGTGACGTCAGCAGAAGTACAGTTAACACAATCACCGCTACAATCACCGAAATGACATTCATCTCATTTGCAATCAGCTCGGACTGTGTATCTCCGAGACTGGTTGTTAAATACATATCATAGCCCGCAAGTGACTCCTTCAGCGTATCCAGAGCAGTCAGGCAGGCATCATCATTTTCATCATAATCAAAGGTGACATCAAAAAGAGCCGAACCATTGTTGTAATGATCCTCACTGTCATCAAACCCTACTGAGAAAACTCCGTTTTGCTCCTCAATCTGCTTGCAGAGCTCGTCTGCCTGTTCATAAGAAACATTTGCGACCATGACCTTACAGGTTCCGTAAGTCATGAATTCCTGTTCCATCAGATCAAGTCCCTGCTTTGTCTCTGTCGTGCCCGGCAGATAATAGGACATCGAGTTCTCTACGTGGACCCAGCCTCTTGCGACTGCTGAGAAGATCATCAGCAATCCGAACAGCAAGAAGAACAGGTTCCGCTTATCCACAATAAAGGCGCATATTTTCAGCATCGCCTCATTGCCGTTCTTCTTTGGTTCTTCGTTTTCCATTGGTATCATCCCTTAGTATGTCTGTTTTCAATCAGCTTTTTTATGGTTAAAAGTATAGTTCAACACCCTCTTCCTGTCAACCGACACAGGCTGGCAGATATGAACATTTCCTAAAACCATTCTAAAAAATTGAGGACCTCCATCGAAATGAAAGTCCTCAGTCACTCTGTGATTAATCCTGCGGCAGATGCCAGATATCTCTATTATATTCTTCAATCGTTCTGTCTGATGAGAAGAAGCCTGCCTTGGCAATGTTGGTTAACATCATCTTCTTCCACTTCGCGCGGTCTTCATAGTCTGCAAACGCCTGATCCTTGACCTTGATGTATTCCTCCAGGTCAATGAATGTCATAAACCAGTCCTTATTTAACAGTTCATTATACAGACGCATCAGATTCACCTTGTTACCATTCCATTTTGCCTTGAAGCTCTTGATAAAGTCGACTGCTTCCTTAATGGTCTTGCTGTTATTATAGTAGTCTCTGGACACATAATCTGCATTTTCATAATGCTTGATGATCTCTTCACTGTCTTTACCGAAGATATAGATATTGTCATCTCCTACAAGATCGTGAATCTCTACATTCGCTCCATCGCTCGTTCCAAGAGTCACTGCACCATTCAGCATGAACTTCATATTGCCGGTTCCGGAAGCTTCCTTGGATGCAAGTGAAATCTGCTCTGAGATATCGCATGCCGGAATCAGCTTCTCCGCATAGCTGACATTATAGTTCTCTACCATAACAACCTTCATGTATTTGTTGACTCTGCGGTCATTGTTCACGATTTTCTGCAGTACAAGCAGTAAATGAATGATGTCCTGTGCAATCACATAAGCCGGAGCTGCCTTGGCACCGAAGATAA
>CAYRJT010000069.1:8653-9850 GCA_964424675.1 uncultured Lachnospiraceae bacterium | reverse complement strand
GGTTATCTGCCACTCCAGGCTCTGCCAGCTCTCCCATGATTTCTTCATATCTGATTAATAAATCCTCTAATCTGTCAAACATTTCTTTTCTCCTGATTTCAATCTCATACTTCTTCTATGACTACCCAAATAGCTGTTTACTATTATTTATTTTTCTTATTTTCTCATCCCTGCCAGATTGCACTGACTACACGATCCAGTCCCGCCAGATCCTTTACCACCTTGATATCAAAGTACCCATTTTGAGTAAGAATATCTGTCACCGCCTGCCCCTGATCATATCCAATCTCAAAGAATATTCTTCCTCCACGATTCAAAAAACCAGATGCCTGTTCTGCAAGTCTTTTGTAAAAATACAATCCGTCAGCGGTTCCATCCAGAGCCATCCGCGGCTCATTGTCCTTGACCTCCGGATCCAGAGTCTCTATCACATCACTGCGGATATAGGGGGGATTAGATATGATCACATCAAATTGTTCCCGGAGTCCGCCCGCCTGTACATCCTCCTGCATGGATGCCGATGCTTCATAAAGCGCCTTCCGTATACCCTCCACATCCTCAAGCAAATCACTCTGTACCAGCCTCAATCTCTCAGTGACACCCAGAGTCTGTCCATTGTGCTCTGCCACCTGCAGTGCCTCTTTGGATAAATCTGTTGCAACACAACGAAGAGCATTCTTATACTTCATCAGGCTGATGATGATGCAGCCAGATCCTGTACATACATCCAGTACTGCCATTCCATCCTGTATCTCACGCATAGCCTCCTCAACCAGACATTCAGTATCCTGTCTTGGAACAAGAGTGTTTTGGTTTACATAAAACTTAATTCCCATAAATTCCTGCTCATTTGTGAGATGCTGCAGTGGGATATGGGCGGCCCGTTTGCTGATCATTTCCATATAACGTTCTTCCGTTCTATCGGAAACAAGCTCATCTCCATGTGCCAGCAGATAGCTGCGGTCTGTATGGCATAAAAACTCCAATAATAAACGTGCATCTATTTCTTCTTCTCGAATATCAGCATTTCTCAGACATTGTCTGCCTGCTTCATATAAATCTCTATACGTCATTGTGTTCCTGTGTTCCATAATTGGTGTTTGCTTCATAAACTGACTGATCCTGAAATCCCTGTTGTGCCTCATATCCCGGCTGCTGCTCATAGCCTGGCTGCGCTTCATACACTGGCTGCTGCTC
>CAYRJT010000069.1:0-8553 GCA_964424675.1 uncultured Lachnospiraceae bacterium | reverse complement strand
CACTGGCTGCTGCTCGTAACCCGGCTGTGCTCCATACACTGGCTGCTGCTCATAGCCCGGCTGTGCTTCATACACCGGCTGCTGTTCATAGCCCGGCTGTGCTTCATACACTGGCTGCTGCTCATATACTGGCTGCGACTCCTCCACAGCATCTGCATCATATCCATACTGTTCCTTAAAATAAGTCTTCCAGTCAAAGACTGCCTCTACCGCTGCAATCGCCACCTCAATCATGCTGTCATCAGGCTCTTTGGTCGTCAGCTTCTGCAGCCACATACCCGGCGCTGAGATGATCTTGATTATAATGTTGTTGGAATTATTGCCCGCCAGTCTGATGACCTCATAGGATACACCTGCTATGACTGGAATCAGAAGGATTCTGACTGCAACACGCAGTACCGGATCATCTACTCTGATGAAAATGAAAAACAGGATACTGACAAACATAACAAACAGCATAAAGCTCGTACCGCAGCGCTTATGCTGCCTTGAGCATTTCTTGACATTTTCGACATTCAACGGATAGGCCTTCTCGATGCAATTAATGCATTTATGCTCTGCCCCGTGGTACATATAGACACGTCTGATATCCTTCATTAAGGAAATCAGTGTCACATACCCGACGAAAATCAGGATACGAATCACGCCCTCCAGTATTGCAACTACCGTATCAGACAAAATCCACTGGCTGAAAAATCTGGAGATAAAGTAAGGCAGGAGCATAAAGATCCCGACTGCTGCCACCACAGAAAATGCAACGGTCAATCCCATCAGTATCTTCTCTGAGTTCTTCCCCAGTATACGGTCAATGACCTTTTCCTTGTCCTTTCCATGATCCTTTTCATCGACTTCCTCATAAAAAGAGGCAGAAAATGTAAGAGACCGTGTTCCCAGAATCAGCGAGTCAATAAAATTAAAAACGCCTCTGATAAACGGAATCTCAGTAAACCGTTTACTGGGTGCAAACGATTCATATTCCTCTACAGCGACTTCGATTTCATTATTCTGCGTCCGTACAGCCACGCTGTAATGCTCTTTATTCTTCATCATAATGCCTTCGATCACGGCCTGTCCGCCGATCCCGCAGGAGCGCTCACGCGCCTTCTTTTTTCTTTTCTTCGCCATAATCATTCCTCTATAAAAAGTAAAATCCTGTCTGCTGAATGAATTACCTTGTTTTTGTATATGCATCAAAGATGCATATACAAAAAACAAGGCTGAGATTTTAGCAACCTCAACCTTATTTCAAATTCTCTATTTGCTTTGTACACCATATTTCTTGTTGAACATATCAATACGGCCACGCGCCTGAGATGCTTTCTGCTGTCCTGTATAGAATGAATGACACTTGGAACAGATTTCAACGTGAATATCTTCCTTTGTTGAGCCAGTCACAAATGTGTTTCCGCAGTTGCAGGTAACAGTTGCCTGATAGTAATCAGGATGGATTCCTTCTTTCATTTCTTTCACCTCTCTATTTCAAAGTTTCTTTGTTTACGTTTACAAATGTGCTTATCCTCAAGATAAACAGCCTAGTTATTGTAACACAGGTCTTTCATGAAATCAAGTGCTAAAACTACATAAATCTGATTTTCTTCACCATATCGACAAATTCACGGTTAGATCTGGTACGTACGAACATGTCCAGGATCTTCTCGACCGCCTCATCTGCCTTCATACCGTTCATCGCCTTACGCATCACATTGATTGCCTCAAGCTCCTCCGCATCCAGCAGCAGATCATCTCTTCTGGTTCCTGACTTAGGAATGTCAATAGCAGGGAATACACGTTTCTCAGACAGCTTTCTGTCCAGTACCAGTTCCATATTACCGGTTCCCTTGAACTCCTCATAGACCACATCATCCATACGAGAGCCTGTCTCTACCAATGCCGTGGCAAGAATCGTCAGACTGCCTCCCTCTCTCATCTTTCTCGCTGCACCGAAAAATCGCTTTGGCATATGCAGAGCTGCGGGATCCAAACCGCCTGACAACGTTCTGCCACTGGGCGGAACCGTCAGATTATAAGCTCTGGTCAGTCTTGTAATGGAATCCAGCAGGATCGTTACATCCCTCTTATGCTCCACCAGACGCTTCGCACGTTCAATCACCATTTCAGATACACGTTTATGATGCTCAGGCAATTCATCAAAGGTGGAATAGATCACCTCGACATTACTGCCGCAAATTGCTTCCTTAATATCCGTTACTTCCTCCGGGCGTTCATCAATCAGTAAAATGATCAGATGCATCTCCGGGTTATTTCTCAGTATGGACTTGGCCACGTCCTTCAGCAAAGTCGTCTTACCAGCCTTCGGCTGTGATACAATCATACCACGCTGACCCTTGCCAATCGGTGAGATCAGATCCATGATGCGCATCGCTACACTGCCGCCCGGACGTTCCAGATGCAGTCTCTCGTCGGGAAATACCGGGGTCAGATCCTCAAAGTTCCTGCGGTTACTGATCTCTGCAGGTGTATAGCCATTAATGCTCTTTACGAAAAGCAGCGCTGCAAACTTGTCATTCTGTCCTTTGATTCTGGTATTGCCGCTGACAATATCTCCGGTTTTCATCCCGAATCTTCTGATCTGGCTCGGCGCTACATATACGTCATTCTCACCTGGCAGATAGTTTGCACACCGGATAAATCCGTATCCGTCCGGCATAACCTCTAATATACCATGAGCCTGTACACCACTGTCCAGGCTTTCCTTATCCTTAGACACCTCACTGCTGTCGGCTGCTGTTTCCTTTTTGTCCGTCATGTCTGAATCTTCTTTGCTTTTTGTGTCCTCTTTCTTCTTTGCAGGAGTATCACCAGCGGATGTCTCTGCCTTCTTGGCTGCATCCTTCCTGTCCTCCTCCAGCATAGCCTCCACTACATCTGCCTTTTTCATTGCAGATGTGCCTTTGATTCCCCTTGCTTTTGCAAGGTCTTTGAGTACGTTCAGAGATAAACTCTCGTACTTCTCTCTCATCATAAATTAACCTCCACTGATACTGTCTCTGATAAAAACCAATCTATATCTTTCATAAATAATCAATATGTATGTTTCTGGGATTCTTAATCTGAATAGATTAATGAATATAACATGCTTGTTACTGAACTGATTATACTATAAGAAAATCCAGAACGCAAGGTAATTTCTTCATATTTTCTCCATCTGCTTTGATTTTCTTGATTTACGTCCGCGATTATTATAAAATAGAAAAGAGGTGATTACATGACTGATCCATTAACACAATATAAGCTCATCGTTTTGTATATGCTGGATCGTGTTGATTTTTCTCTGACCAAAGCCCAGATATTTGATTTCATTCTGGATAAAGGATACACGAACTATTTTACACTACAGCAGGTCGTTTGTGAACTCATAGATTCCGATCTGGTGTCCTCAAAGTCAGTGCGAAACAGCTCGCATCTTTCCATTACAGAAGATGGACGCAGTACATTGTCCTATTTTGGCAACCGCATTTCCACTTCTATTAAAGATGATGTCAATGTCTATTTCAAAGACAAGGAACTGGATCTGCGAAATGAAGTATCCATACAGTCCACATTTTATAAAACCACCGGTAATGACTACGCCGCCCATCTGGTCGCCAAGGAAAAAAAGTCCGATCTGCTGGACATTACCATTACCGTTCCCACAGAAGACTCTGCGTCCCATATCTGTGAGAACTGGCAAAAGAAAAGCCAGGAGATTTATGCATTTCTGATAGAGCAGCTGATGTGAACCTTCCAAAAAGTGTTCTCATCTGGCTGCTTCTTTTTTCAGCCACTTCATGTGTTCCTTGATCTTCTTTTCATAGCCATTATCAGACAGCTGATAAAATTCCTTACCACTCAGTTCATATGGCAGATACTGCTGTTCCACATAATGATTCGGATACACGTGCGGATACAGATATCCCACTCCATGCCCCAGCCTGGCAGCACCTTTATAGTGTGCATCCTGCAAGTGGGTAGGGATTGCTGCATTCTTGCTCTCACCAACTGTCTGCATCGCATCGAAAACAGCATTGCAGGCTGCATTGCTCTTAGGCGCGGTTGCAATATAGGTCACTGCCTGAGACAATATGATCTGCGATTCCGGCATTCCGACACGTTCTACTGCCTGTGCTGCACTGACTGCTACGGTCAACGCCATCGGATCTGCATTTCCCACATCCTCCGATGCACAGATCATGATCCTGCGTGCGATAAAAGTCACGCTCTCTCCTGCATACAGCATCTTTGCCAGATAATAAACTGCTGCATCCGGATCTGAGCCCCTCATGCTCTTGATAAAGGCAGAGATGGTATCGTAATGATTGTCTCCAGTTTTATCATAACGGATGACCCTTTTCTGTATACACTCAGATGCCACATCCAGTGTAATATGGATCTTACCATCCTCGGATCTGTCTGTTGTCATGATTCCCAGTTCAATTGCATTCAAAGCATTGCGGGCATCACCGTTTGCAATATCCGCAAGAAAATCCAAAGCATCTTCATCGATCTCAGCATGATATGCACCCATGCCCTTTTCTTTGTCGTAGACCGCTCTGGTCAATATAGTACGGACATCCTCTGCGGATAAAGGTTTCAGCTCAAATATATTAGAACGGGAAATCAAAGCTCCATTTACTTCAAAATACGGATTTTCTGTTGTAGCACCTATCAGGACGAGCGTTCCATCTTCCACAAATGGCAGCAGATAGTCCTGCTGTGCTTTATTGAACCGGTGAATCTCATCCACAAAAAGAATGGTCTTCTTTCCGTACATGCCCAGCGTCTGTTTTGCCTGTTCGACAACCTCCTCCATATCCTTCTTGCCTGCTATGGTGGCATTGATCTGTTTGAACTCTGCACTGGTCGTATTGGCAATCACCTTGGCAATCGTCGTCTTTCCGGTTCCGGGCGGGCCATAAAAAATAAGCGAACTGAGTTTGTCCGCCTTGATTGCCCTGTAAAGCAGCTTGTCCTTTCCAAGGATATGTTGCTGTCCGACGATTTCCTCCAGGCTTACAGGACGCAGCCTCGCTGCCAGTGGAGAATCCTTTTCCATTTGATTTTCTCTGACGTAACTAAATAAATCCATTTTTCTACTCCAATAACAATTCATCTACTGTGACCAGATCATAACCCTCCTCCAGCAGATAATCCACAATGTATTCTGCTGCGGTGACAGTCTCTGTATAGTAGTCATGCATCAGTATGATGTCATTTTCTTTGATATGCTCTACCACCTCATGGTAAGCATGCATGCTGTCCTGTATCTTCCAGTCCAGTGTATCCAGTGTCCACATAACCGGCAGCATATCTGTGCATTCATTCAATGCTTTTTTCCATTCTCCAAAGGGAGGTCTGAAAAAGATCGGCCGGATACCTGTCACTTCCTCAATTGCATCAGAGGTCTGGCACAACTGGCTGCAGGCATCAGCTGGTCCGAGCTGGCTCAGATTCACATGATCATATGTATGATTGCAGATCAGATGTCCTTCCTTCTGCATTCTTTGAAGTGTTTTGGGATTTGTTTTTACATTCCTGCCCAGTACAAAGAAAGTGGCATGAACGTTCCTGTCCGCAAGCATATCCAGTATCTGATCCGTATAGACAGGATGAGGCCCGTCATCAAAGGTAAGTGCTACCTTTGGCTTCAGTTCACTATAAACATCCATTGTTTCTCCTCCGTCAGAAGCCTGAAGCATATTATGAAACACCGGAATATCCTGTTTTGATGCTGTCCTGTTGCAGTGAAACAGCAGGCACACTGTAAGCAATATGTCTGCGAACAGTAATAGGATGCATCCCCTTCGAACTGCCATGGCATACCTCAATGATGGATATTCTCTTCAATATATGCTATAAAAAATGGAAAATGACTTTGATTCCATTATGACACTTTTGTATCAAACTGATTTTTCTCCTGATTGTAATAGTACCCGATTGTCTGAAGCCTTGTACATAAATCTTCCTGTTCAACGTCCAGATCTTCACACATTGCTTCCAGACTGCTGTAGTAATCGCGCAGCTTTAAGTTTACATAACTAAGCAGTATTGAGGGATCCTTAGGTATCATTTTATATCCTCCGTACACTCTTTTTATATACAATATGTCCGGTAACGACCTGAACACCTTTATAGTACCGCTCTCCACATATCTTTTTCATTAGGGTTTTCACACAGATCTCAGCCATTCGCTGCATGCCAACCTCGTAGGTCGTGATGGCCTCCTGAGTCGCATCCTCCAGAAAATAATTATCATATCCTACCACTGAGATATCTTCCGGAACCGTCAGTCCCCTTGCCTTGAGCAGGTTCACCAGACGATAGGCTACCACATCACAGTTACATGCAAATGCTGTAGGCAGCTCCTCAGGCAGCGTCATATCAAGCAATGCTCCATTGCCTTCCTCTCTGTCCGGTATGATCCACTCCGGCTTTGGTGTCAGCCCATTCTCCATCATCGCCTTCAGATACCCGAGATAGCGATCCGTAATAGAGCTGGTAGACAGAATCGTTCCGACAAATCCAATTTTGGTGTGTCCCATCTCCAGCAGATAATTTGTCAGCTGATACATACCGTGAAAGCCATCTGATATCACTGTATCATATTCCGGTTTTCCCATGTAGTAATCCAAAAATATCACCGGAATCAGTTCATTCTCGGCTACCATTGCCGTATACTGATTATTGGCCTGACCTAACACGATGACACCATCTACCTTGTGATCCAGCATCATATTCGGCATAATGCAATTCTTCTCATCTTCTACGGAAATCAACTCAAGGATTCCATAATATCCACGTCCGGACAATACATTGACCAGACGTTCATATAAATTCCAATAAAATGTATTATTTCCAATGAATCTCTGCGGCAGCAATACTCCAATATTTCCTGTGCCACCTGCCCTGTTCTGCTTTATGACCGACGGTGAGACATAGCCCAGCTGCTCTGCTGTCTGCTTGATTCGTTCCTTCATTTCTTCGCTGACTCCGCCTTTACCTGCCAGGCATTTTGACACTGATACGGTACTGACACCTACCACCTTCGCAATATCGGCCAGCTTCACTGTTTTTGCCATTTATCCATTTCCTCTTCTGCATATATTTCCTATGATCTGTTAATAAGTATCACTCAATGAACGAATCACCAGCTGCTGTTCTAAATCCCATCCGCTCTGAATCGGCTGTGCATCCAGTGTCGGATACCTGATTTCAGATTTTTTCAAAGTAATGACCTTTTCGCGCTTGCTTGAAAGATTGAAGTAATTCTCACTAAAAATTCCGTCTGCCTGTTTCAAATCCAGTTCTACAAATAGTACAAGAGAACTGCTCATCATACGGATAACATATTCGTCCGTTACTTCAATGATAGAATAGGAAATAGAGGTCTTTTCAAGCTGCAAATGCTTAAACGGAACAAAGGTCTCAATCTCTTCCGTTACTTTTCCATCATCATCTTCAAAGGATGCCTCTGCAAATACAGAGTCCTCCCTGCCTTCAATCAGCTCTGCAAAATCAATCTCGCAAACATTGACAGAGGATAACGGATCTGCTTCTATCTCAAATGTCTCCTCAAACTGAATGACGAAATTGACTGTCTGCAGTTTCAGAACCACCTTACGTTTTTGTGGTTTTCTTGTTTCATTTGCCACATATACAGAAACAATCGTACCGTTGCGTACGATGGAACCTGCCACAGGAGCGAAAAACCTGGCCGCCATATACTGTAATGGCTTCCATCGTCCGAAATAGTCAATACTTGCCCACGAAGCGACCGGCCAGCTGTCATTTAACTGCCAGTAAAGTGCGCCCATACAACGGCCTCTGTTACGTCTGAAATGCTCCACACCATACTTCACTGCGATTCCCTGCAGGATCTGTGTCACATACAGCAAATCCTCGAAATTCTGCGGATATAAAAAGTTCTCTGATAAATAATATAATAATTTTCCATTAGCGGATTCATTTTTCTGATGGCTTTCCATGACCTTTGAGAAAATATTGCGATCGCTCTCCTCTGTGAAGGTCTTGATTGTCTTGATGGACGGAAATGACTGAAATCCGAACTCAGAACAGAATCTGAAATAATGATTGCCATAGTCTGAAAATGGAAGCTGTCCATGCCATACTGCCCAGTAATGTGCATCTCCCCTGTTTTCATCGTCAGGATGATCAAAGTGTCCTCCTGATGACGGTGAAGACGGCCAATACAGCCGCTGCTTGTCCGCAGTCAATACCGCCTTCGGTAATATTTCCTCAAACTGCTTGATATAATCCTTTTTCAATGCGTCAGAATGGTACATGATCTCCGGCCAGTGATCCCAGCCAGACTCAATTTCATTGTTGCCGCACCACAGACCCAGCGAAGCATGATGACGCAGTCGTTTCACATTATCTGTAGCCTCTGCTGTAATATTTTTTGAAAATTCATCTGTTACATCATAAACGTTGCATGCAAACATAAGATCCTGCCATACAACAATGCCGTACTCATCACACAGATCATAAAAATCATCTGACGGATAGTATCCGCCGCCCCATACCCGCAGCATATTA
>CAYRJT010000068.1:0-9958 GCA_964424675.1 uncultured Lachnospiraceae bacterium | reverse complement strand
AGTGCGATGCATAGTCCAGCCAGGACTTTCCTATAGTTAATCTTCATGATGCTCTCATCTCTCCCCTGATAATTTTCCCATAATCATTAATATCAAAACTGCCAGAAGTGCAGCCATTGCTGCTCTGTGATAGTAATTCCAGTGTAATATCAGACTAACAACGGACAGAACATTCAAAATCAGCAGAATCATCAGACTGACTCTGCGATTGATTTTTCTTTCAGCGTCAGATAAAGGCTTATTCACTGCCTCCACCGGAGCCATAAATGCTATCATGATACTGCTAAGAAGCATAAGAAACACATTGCATCCATACATATCCGGCACCACTCGAACAAAAGCCAGTGACAATATGGTAACAATGACAGAATGAATTTTACATTGAAGTTCTGTTTTGGAATGGTATCCTCCTGCGTACATACGAAGGAGCATAAAGGAAAAATAGAATATAATGCTCTCAACAGCAATCTTCAAGAGAACACCCAGTATGACTGTAAAAATCAGATCTGCCATGAGCGAAATGATTTTCTTCAGTCCATACTCTAAGATGGTTCTGTCCTCTTGTGGTAAATTGCTGTTTTGAGCGATTATATCAGCAAGCTTCCTGCTAAGCATGCTTTCTTAATTTGCCTAACTCTTCCGGCAGTTCTTCCTGATACAGCTTGTAAAAACATGTTGAATTTACAAATACAGTAGCAGCTACCATGGACATACACATAATACCTTTGCAGAGTTGTGTAATAATCCTTTTCATGAATGAGTCCCCCTTTAAATTTAATAATTACACGTTATCACATTTTTCGACCCTTTTTTCAAATTGTAATTTTTAGATCGATTATGGTAATAATTATTTTTAAAAAAAAGAAAAAGCACATTCATGCTTTTTCTTTTTGGTCATCCAGATAGATGAAAATATCTACTTTGAATTCCTCATCATTATAATCAATATTCATCGTTCCATCATATTTTGCAACAGTCTTTTTAACACTTTCCAGTCCGATACCATGTTCCTTCTGGTCATGCTTTGTGGAGATGTAGCCTCCTGTACCCCGCCGGACTGTTCCGTTATATGTATTGCGAATCAGAATCTTCAATATCCCTCTGTCATATCTCATAACTGCCGCAATCTCTTTTCTGTCACACTGCCGGATTGCCTCTTTGGCGTTCAGCAGAAGATTACTTAATATCACATTAATATCAAAGTCTTCGATGGGAAGAGCTCTGGGAATCTTAATATCGGTCTCTATGTTACCATCAATCTTTCGAATCTCGCCAATCACATAATTGAAGATGCTGTCTATCTCTTCATTCCCGGTATTCACATATTGTGTATCGTTATTGATATAATAGTTCATCTTCTCCAGATATTTTATCGCATTATCATTTTCCTGTCTTTTGATATAGTCCGACAGCAGAATCATATGATGCTTCATGTCATGTCTCATAATCCTATAAGCATCATTCGCACTTTGCATCATCTCCAGTTGGTTCTGATACATCGTCAGCTGCAGCTTATACATGTCTTCTTCTTTTTGCTTTACATAATCGTTAAGAACCTTTTCATAAAAGTAGAATACGGAGATATTAATCATAAATAGTATGCCTAATGAAATAACCAGAAGAATCATATTATGATAATTTCCTTCTATCATAATATTGGCAATAAACATACTACCCAATGAGATGAAGATCAGAAACAGTTCTTTATAAAATGAAACATCAATACTTTTTCTTAATTTAATCGTCTTTTCGATTAAGGTCTCAAGAAAGAACAGTATAAATACAGAGAAGAAAAATCCAAACTCCTCCATTTGATTACTTCTTCCCTTTACAAAAATTACCCATGCAATATTTTCTGATAAATTTCCCATTCCATGATTAATAGCAATTGACAAAAGTTTCCTCTTAATACTTCCTCTATAACCTGTCATAATAATCAGAAACAGACAAATTACATTGACTATGATATTGATTATGGCTGATTCTAATAGCAAATACATACTGCTATTGATTGCGAAATATGCAGCGTAAGCCCACACTACCCAAGGTTTTATACTGTCCCGGTCGAAGAAAAGTCCAATAAACCGATACATGACATAGATTCTGAATGCATTGAGCAGCAAATAAAACAGATTATTCAACACCATTTCTATCTCCCTCATCCAGATGTAATATTTTCTCTTTCACTTTCTCTTTATATGCACTACTGATTGGAACAGCATAATCATCATACATTACAATTTCGTTATTTTTAAATTTCTTAACGTATTTTACATTGATGATATAAGAATAATGTACAGACCAAAATCCTGCTGCCTGCATTGCTTTATGTAATTCTTTCATTTTTCCGTAAAAAGAAATCTTTTCCCGTCTTGTAATGATATAGATTTTTCTCTGTTCACACATAAAGTACATAATTTCGGAATATAAGACTTTTTCTTCTCTCTTCCCCACTTTATAATGGAAGAACTTCTGATGAACGCCGTACAGAGTCATATATTTTTCAAATAAATGTATAACTGCATTTTGCTCTATTGGTTTAATCAGAAAATCAAATGGTCTTGTCTGAAACAGCTGCATGGCATACTGCGACTTTGATGATATGTATATAATCTGTACCTCTTCATTATGATATTCTTCACGAAGTATCCTTCCCGCCTCTGCACCATTCATGTCCGGCAGTTCGATATCCAGAAATAAAAGATCAATGTAATCCTTTTCTCCTATGTTCTTCAAAAGAGCATCCGCAGTATAGCATTGATCTATGCATAAATCCAACTGCTGCGTTTCCTTCAGCCGGATTAATGTGCTCTCAATGAAATCGCATGTTGGTTTTTCATCGTCACATATCAAAATCCTATACATTCTATTTCCCCCAAAATAGTTCTGTTTTGTCATTTATCCTACATCAATCCTTCCAAAATGCAAATTTATTTTATAAATAACTACTGACTGTAGTAACAATCTGTACTTATCAAGTATATTTTACTACATTTAGCAGTATAAGGGTGTTGTTTTTTCTATAAACTATGGAGTAGGGGTGATATTTATGGATGAGAATTTTGTGAAGAACAGAATAACAGAGCTTAGAATTCATGCAAATGTTTCTGAATATCAGGTCAGTCTGGAGCTGGGACGCAGTAAGTCCTATCTGCAGGCTATCAGTTCCGGTCATTCATCACCATCTATGTCTGCCTTTTTTGATATTTGCAATTATTTTAATATCACACCTCAGGAATTTTTTGAAGAAGAGGTAGAGAATCTGAAACTGATCCATGAAGTCACGGCCAAGCTCAAACAGCTCAGCCATGAGGATCTGGAATTTTTTAATCTTGCATTGGATAAGTATATGCAGAAGGAAGATCTCGTCCGTTAATAGAAATCACTACTGATTTGATATATACTGTTGTACATTATTATAGGTAATAATCTTATAAGGCAGATATACATACTTCTTACCGGTCAGGGTGATCTGGTCGGGGAAGGGCTCGTCCATGGCGAGCGCATAGGACATTTCGAGAATAGCCTGTGCCTGACCCCTGCCGTCGTTATAGACAGTACCTTCTATGTGCTTTGCCTTGATGGCATCGAGCGCTTCTGGAATCCCGTTGACTCCTACGATCATCGGGATATGGGTAACATGACTCTCTTCCAGAGCCTCTAACGCTCCGAGTGCCATATCGTCATCATTGGCAAAAACCACCTCGATCTGATTGGCATAGCGCTCTAACAGCATATTCATCTTGGTCTTAGCCTGGACACGGTTCCAGTTGGCGATCTCATCCCCGAGCTTTTCTACCTCATATCCGGCTTCTGTGACTGTACTGACAGAGCTTTGCGTCCTGACGAGGGCATCCTGATGTCCTGCCTCTCCTTCGAGCATGACATACTGCAGGATTCCATCTCTATTAATATCGATTTCAGAAAAACGTTCATTACAGGCATCTACTACGATCTGTCCCTGCATCTCACCGGACTGCTGCGCAATGGCTCCAACATAATAGAGCTTATCCCATCGTTCCAGATCTTCCTCTACCAGTTCACGGTTGAAAAAGACGATCGGCATATCTGTGTTTCTTGCCTTATCAATGATCACGGTCGCATCTGTCCGGTCTACGAGATTGACACAGACTGCATCATAGCCTCTGTCGGCAAATCGCTCAACCTGATCATTTTGTGTCAGCTGACTTCCTCCGGCGCTGACGACATCTAGCGTGATCAAAGTTCCTGTTTCCTTCTCCTTTTCCACACTCCATTCCTTCAGATAGGCAACCATGTCTGCAATAAAGGTATCGTATTCATCGTAGATGCTGACACCGATCTTGATGCTTTTCTTGGGTGCTTCGCTATTATCTGTTAGAGGGATGGAGGTGCTGCAGCCTGTCAGGAACAGGCTGAGGACAAGTAAGATGATGGGTAATTTTTTCATTGTGAACCTCCTGACTTATTTAACGAATGGAAATAACATCTTCTGGTTTTCGGTTTCATATAGGGTCTTTTTTGTTATAATGTCATATTCTACCAGATCATGGTATTCTTCATTGGTATGGTGTCGGATTTTCATGACTTCCTGCACACCGAGGTAGCCGATGCTGAACTCATTCTGATAGCCCAGTGCCTCTACGACTCCACTGTCGAGATAGTAGACAGCCTTGTCTGAATTGCCGATTCCATAAAGCTTTGCCTCTTTATTTAGATTTTCTGCGGCATCTATGACTGCTTCTGTGGATGCTGTATCAAGTCCGACTACGACATCCACTGCCTCCTCGGTCAGCTGACGCTGCAATAAGAGCATGGCACGTATATTGGTTTCACTATCCTTCCGGTTCCATATCGTGATGCTGTCTACCTTACCCTGCAGTGCATCATAGAGTCCCTGATAGCGTTCAGCGACACTGTCTCTCTGTTCATGGTCGATGAAGATGGCTACCTTTGTCTCAGGTAATTCGCGCGCTGCGATCATCTCACCCATCTGATATCCCATCTTGTAGTTCTCTGCACTGATACAAAGCTTATCCTCTGTGTATCCGATCCCACTCTCCACAAGGATAACCGGTACTTTTGCTGACAGCTCCTCGATATACTGTTTCATTTCTGTACTGTCACAGGCGGCAATCATCAGAGCATCTGCACCATTATCCAGTTCTCTCTGTATCAGCTTCTTTTGTTCAGAGGCATCTGTCTCATCAGACATCGTTACCAGATTGATCTCTGCATTGACGGAATCCGCTGCCTGCTCTGCACCGCGTCTCAGATTTTCCCACCGCTCTGAGTCATTGCCATAGACGATCAGGGAAATGACTTTTACAGGAGCATTGCTTTTATCATATGTTCCGTAATAGTACAGGCAAAGAAGCAGTACGGTAACAATCACTACTGTAATGATCCTCAGGATCGTGCTACTTTTCGTTTTCATGCGGCACCTCCTTCGGATATGCATCGGAATAGAGGAGCTTTGGCAGATGGATCCTGACAGTTGTTCCCTCATCCAGCTCGCTCTCTATCGTCAGTCCGTAATCTCCCTTGAAATACAGCTTGATACGCTGGTCAATATTACGCAGCCCGATTCCTGATCCATGCTTTCTGACACGTGTATCATCTGTCAGGAGATAGGGAATATTCTCTTTTGGAATTCCCATTCCGTTATCTGTTACTTCTATATAAATACTGTCTTCCTTTTCATAGCCTCTTAAAACGATTTCTCCCTCACCATCCATATGCTCTACACCATAATAGATGGCATTTTCCAAGAGCGGCTGTACGATGAGTTTGATCGTGCAGTACTCCTCGATAGCCGGATCTACCTCGATCCTCACATTGAATTTATTTTTGTATCTTACCTTCTGGATATCCAGATAATACTTTGCATGTGCGATCTCATCCTTGATGGATATGATATTTTTACCCTTGCTTAGAGAGATGCGGAAGAGCTTGGCAAGTGCCGTCACCATGGAGATGGCCTCCTGATAGCGCTCACTCTCGATCATCCATACGACGGAATCCAGTGTATTATACAGAAAATGTGGGTTGATCTGGGACTGCAATGCATCCAGTGCACTCTTTCTCTTTTCCTGCTGTTCTGTCACCATATCATCCATCAGCTTACGCATCTGCCGTACCATAGAGGTAATTGTTTTGCCCAGATGCCGGATCTCATGTGTACCACCGATGTAGATGTCTGTATCCAGATTGCCTTCCTCCAGATACTTAATGGATTTCTCCAGTTTTCGAATCGGATCTGTCACTCTGGAAGAGATAAAGGCATTACCAAACAAAATCAACATAATGGAAATGGTTGCAATCATAACTGTAAAAAATCTGATCTGATTCAGATTCACAGAAAACTCCTGCACTGGCGTCACACTGACGAGCTTCCAGCCTGTATAGCCGACTGTCTTTACGATTACGACACGCTCTTTTCCTTCAAAGGTCTCTGTATAGTTGCCATCCTCGTAGGATGCTGCGATTTGATTGTTTTCCTGCACCAGATTGGAGTATATCGCCTGCTGCTGCGGATGATAGATGATCTCTCCGTTTCGGTCCATGAGATAGATATAGCCATAGCCTTTTTCATTTGCCTTGGATAGCAGCTGCTCTATACCGCTGAAATTCATATCTACCAATAATACTCCGCGGCGGATACGTCCTATATTTGTCAATTCTACAGAGCGGCTGAGAGACACGACCCAGAAATATCGATAGTTGCTGCTGTCAAAGAGGTTCTGTACATGGGGAGTCGAAAAATGCAGATTTTCAATCTTCTCATTTGCCTGTATGAACCAGTCCTGTGTCTTGATATCGATGCCTTTCTTCCTGGTCGCAACCGGTGCTGCTGCCATCACCGCTCCATCCTCTGTCACGCAGGCAATGCTGATCAGATTATCTTTATTTGCTTCATAGAGCAGCGTCATCTCTTTGTCTAGTGGCTCATAGGTCAGATCTCTGTTCTTGATGACACTGTAGTACATCGTATCTGATACGGTCATCATACTGCGCAGATAGGTATTCAGATTCCAGGCTGCCTGATCTAAGAGCTGCTTATTACTTTCGATTGCATTTTCTCTTGTGTTCTGGGCAAACTGGGCATAAAGAACTATCCCCATGAAAGCCATTGCTATAATGGCTATGGTCGTGAAGGATATCGTGATGATTAATTGGATGCTTCTCTTCTGAAACTTATTTCTCATTTGCCCCTGCCTGATTTGCACGGTACTTGGATGGTGAAACACCGTACTGTTTTTTGAATACATAGCTGAAATAATTTGGTTCTGTATAGCCGACCAGCTCTGATATAACGTATGCCTTTTCCTCTGTCGTGTTGAGGAGCTGCAGTGCCTGCTCCATCCGGACATGCGTCAGATAGACCACAAAGCTCTCTCCGGTCTCTCTTCTGAATAATGTCGAGAAGTACGTCGCGCTCAAGCCCAGAAACCCGCACAGCTTTTCTACGGACAGTTCACAGTCCATATAGTTTTCATTGATATATTGCTTTGCTTTATCGATCAACAGTCTGGTCGCATCTGTACGTTCCCGTCTGATCTGTCTGCGCAGCTGCATACAGATAGATAACAGCCACTCTCCGAGGCTGTCAAGAGAGCTGAATTGTTTGATCTTTGTGTAGAAGTCTATATTCAACTCCTCGATTTGTTCCAGATCGACCTCATATACACGTGCCAGACGCATGATTTCAACAGTCATCTCTGTAAATGCATTTTGCAGCTGTGGTAATGAAATGGATGCATTTTTCAGATGTTCTGTCAGGTCTTTGATTGTCTGTTCCAGCGATTCTGTGGTTCCGACCTTGATTTCCTTCACAATCGCCTGCAGTTCCTGCTCTCCGATCAGGAATCTCTCCTGTGACTTTGGTTCAATATCCTGTATATAGATTGCCTGATTTGCTTCCAGTAGTATCCTGTACTCCACTGCTGACTGTGCCTCCACATAGCACTGATGCAGATCTGTCAGTTTACTGCCCAGATGTCCAATACCGGCAGTAACGTCTGCATGAAGCACACGGTTTCCGAGCTTGCAGATACGGTCAACAGCCTGTATGTAGGCTGTCATTTCTTCCTGTTTGTTCAGCATGGCTATCGATATGATGGATCCGGGATAGTGTATGTTTCTTGTATCAAATTCTTTTTCAAACTGTTCTTCTATGATCTGTTTCATAGACACCATTAAAAGATTGATATCTAAGGGACTGATTTTGTTTTCTTTAACAGGGTCCAGACGAAATACGCTTACTGTATAATAGGGCGCATCCAGTTTCATTCCATACGAAAGCTCATAGTCCTTGATCTGCTGCAGATCTGTCAGTCGGCCCTCCAGGAGTCCCATCATAAACTGTTCCTTTAGAAGAGGGACACTTTCCAGATAATATTTTTCCAGACGCTCCACGTTTCTCTTCCGGTCAAGCTCTTCGTCCAGACGCTCCTTAATGCGGGCAAAAACTTCTTTTAATTCAGATGCATCAATCGGCTTTAGGATATATTCCTCGGCTTCGAGCTTGATGGCTTCCTTCGCATACTCAAACTCATCATAGCCGGAGAAAATGACAATCTTGGTTCCTGAGATTCTTTCTTTCAGCTTCTTGCAGAAGGTCAAGCCATCCATGAAGGGCATCTGGATATCCGTCATCACGACATCCGGACAGAGCTTCTCTGCCTTTTCCAGGGCTTCTTCTCCGTTTTCTGCATAGTCAACGATCTGAAAGCCGACTGACTCCCAGTCCACTCTTCTGATAATTGCCTCACGCACCTCTTCTTCATCATCAACCAGTATGACGCTGTAAAGACTCATCTCGATACCTCCACCAAGCATTCTTATTATTTCATCAGTTGTACTTTTGTGTAATATCCACCATCTATTAATATCTTTTCGTAGTTATCCACATCTATGGTAATGGATGTACATAAAAACGAGGGAACATACATTTTTCCATTACTATATTTATGGGTATCATTAATTTCAGGAATCGCTCCCTCCAGTACAGCCTGCACCATCGTGACGCATTTCGATGACAGGACACGGGTATCCTTATAGATCGTCATCGTCTGGAAGCCATTCATGATATTCTTCACGGCCAGTCTTTCTGCATCCTGTCCCGTGATCAGCGGCCACTTCCTGCCTGGCTCATAGTCATGAGATAATAATGCTGATTTGATTCCGTATGCAAATCCGTCAAATGCAGAACATGCAATATCCAGCTGATCCTCCGTGTAGTACTCATCCAGATATGCACTGCAGCGCTCCTGTGCGGTCTCCTGAGACCAGCGCAGGATACAGGTATCCTCAAAGGATGTCAGACCTGATCTGCAGACCAGTGTCCCGTCCTCCAGATAGGGCTGCAGGACATCCATCATGCCATTATATAGGTAAAGCGCATTATTATCATCCGGAGAGCCCATGAAAAACTCGATACTATAGCTGTCTCCATCTCTGGATGCCTTTTTCAGATCCTTTTTTTCTTCCACATACCTGCCGATCAGGATCCCGATTGCTTCATTATCAAAAGAGGCATAATAAGAGATCGCATCTGTTCCCATCAGCAGACGGTCATAGGCAATGACCGGTATACCTTCTCCCTTTGCCTTGTCAAGTACATCTATTAACGCTTCTGAATCAATCGATGCGATCACGAGACAGTCTGCATCATTTTCAATCATGTTGTTGATCTGCTCGATCTGGGTCTCGATATCATCCTCTGCATACTGCAGATCTACTTCATAACCGAGTGCCTCCAGCTTTGCCTTCATATTGGCTCCGTCATCCAGCCAGCGCTCAGAGGAGCTGGTCGGCATGGCAACACCTACGCGCTTCATATCTGCTGCAGGCGGTTTTTCAGTGACCTGATCTGCTGCGGACTCCGGCTGGATATCCTCTGTCTGCTCCAAAGCAGGGGCCGGTGTGCCGGATTCCGGCGCACCTGAAGAGACACATCCTGTCAGAATGGATGTGA
>CAYRJT010000067.1:9482-9971 GCA_964424675.1 uncultured Lachnospiraceae bacterium | reverse complement strand
TCCTTCGGTAGTTTTTCTCTCATGATGGCATCATTGAATACCATACTGCCAAATAATTCAGGTACATTGCTCTTCATAAATTTTCATCTCCTCTTTTGACTATTATAATCGCTGCAGTCAGGATTGTCAGCAACAATCCGATTCCAAGGCCCTGCGGGAAGTAGGAAAATGTAATGGTGTGCTGACCGGCTGTCAGTGGGACAGCCATTAAGGTATCAAATGCAGCTACGCAATCTGTTTTTTGTCCATCTACTTTGACTTTCCAACCCGGATCATAGGGCACGGAAAATATCATATATTGTTCTGTCGAAACATCAACAGTTACTTCAAATCTGGAGTTGCTGATTTTCTTGATTTCAGGAGAATCAGCGGTCAGGATACGGTAGTCTTCTGCCAGTACAGAGGTATCCTGATAATAAAATTCCGGTAACTCTAGCGGAAAGCTCCCAGTTTCAGGCTCTATCCGGATTACGATGGTATCACCAGGCT